>CAYTDB010000019.1:0-66454 GCA_964436455.1 uncultured Anaerolinea sp.
GAAAAATGAATCTCGCAGTTTTGACATGTGAACAATTTTATCGCCAATATCGAATAAAAGAACATCCGCCCATCAGAGCGGATATTCAACTGCTTCTGCCGAAGCCGAAGCCTGCATCTCCTTTATGAACCTTGCCTCATCTGGGGCAAGGTTCTCATCCGTTTTGTGCGTTCGGTCAGTGGACGTTTTGCGACAATGGTGATCTTGCCGCTGTTTTCAGGGGTGAAGACATTGATCGCCTCCCAGCCTTCCTCGCCCCATTCATCCAGTGTGTCCTGGATGAGTTCGTCCTTTGTACCAAAAAGACTCCCAATGGTTTGAACACGGTATTCCCATTGTTTGATTTCTTCTGTCATTTGAGCCTCCTATAATTTTGAAATCAGCATACTTCTCTTGAAGTTGCGTATGCTGATGCGTATCAGAATTGCGTCAACGATCCAGATCAACGTACCGACTACCATGACTGTGCCCACTCCAAGATAAAGAACGCCCGTGATTTGTCCAATCACCAATCCCAACACAAGGACAACAAGCGTGCCTGTGAGTTGATATGCCTCCATGAAAGTCTTAACGCGCGACGAGATCAATACCGCAGCCGAAATCCCCAGTACAGCGAAGGCAGGGGTCAACCAGAACATCATGGGCCACCAGGGGGAGAGCGGGAACCAAATGCGTTCGAACAATCCATAGCTGGAAACATTGACAACAATGATATATACAAGGTAAGTCAGCCATGAAAGTGTGATCGCCGGAAGGACAGCTGCCAGCACTTTTCCAAGGAAGAGTTCCATATCTGTGGCGGGTGAATAGAGCAGGGCTTCCAATGTCTTTCGTTCCCGCTCTCCGACAAACGAATCCGCTCCGACAACTGACGAGAACATCAACGGCATGATTAGAAACAGAGGCGCCAGTAAAAACGCCGTCATGTATAATACGAACATTTGTTCTAATTCCAAACCATCGAAAATAACCTGAATGGATGGGGGCAGATTCTGCAAAAGTGTTTCCACGTCCCCTAGTTCGCGTTGTATATCTTCCACTGGAATGTATTGTGGCACCAAAGTAAATAGTATTGGCATGAGGACCGCGAACATGAGAGGCAAGGCAATGGCGGGCACCCAAGCGGCTTTGTTTTGTTTCACTTCCATCAGGTCTTTGCGGGCAATCGCCCATATCGTACGCCAGTTCATGATCCACCTGCCTGTAAAGCGAAATAAACTTCTTCCAATGTGTAGTCTCGCGGATCAACCTTGATTATTGATTCGCCGTGTTCAACAAGGAAGCGAACAACATCGGGAATCACATCATCTTTTTCGACCTGGACGGAGAACGCTTCGTTTTCAGCTGAAATCTGTATCACGCCTCGATGAGTCTTCAGCAAATCTGACACATTCTTCGCTGACGGCTTATACAACTTGATGTCAACCCATGTAACGGGCCATAACTTTCTTGCAAGTTCATCCAAACCGCCAAGTGCCAGTATCCTGCCTTTGTTCATAATGGCAACTCGATCACATAACCGTTGTGCTTCTGTCAGGTTGTGTGTGGCCAATACAACGGTCTGTCGGTTTTGATCTGCCAGATTTGCGACAAGATTGTTGACCTGCTGTGCGGCTTCCGGGTCGAGACCGGATGTAGGTTCGTCCAGAAACAACAATGGGGGGTTATGAATGAGAGCCCTTGCCAGTGCAAGTCTTTGTTTCATGCCTTTGCTGAACGTCTCGACTTTATCCTTTGCGCGTGACGACAATTCAAAAAAGTCAAGCATCTCATCCGCGCGATGTTGTAAATCGGTTTCTGGCATCTCCTGCAATGTGCCGAAAAATTCAAGATTTTCACGGGCAGATAACCGTTCGTAGAGGGAGGGAGTTTCCGTCAACACGCCTGTCCTGCGGCGGATCGATTCGCCCTGCAGTACTGGGTCAAATCCAAAAACCCGTGCTGTTCCAGATGACGGCGGCAGGATGCCGTTGAGCAATCGGACCGTAGTTGTCTTGCCTGCACCGTTGGGTCCAAGTAAGCCAAAGACTTCGCCTTGTTTCACGTGAAACGTAAGATCGTCCACGGCTTTGTGCGTGCCAAACAGGCGTTGCAATTTTGTTGCTTCAATGATCGAATTCATATGACCTCAATGTGTTTCACGTGAAACAGAGCAGGGGATACCTACTCTGTTCTCTTGCACTGTTAGCCCCTTGTCTCATTTTGATAAAGCACATATGAGTAAATGAGCAGAAAGACAGTGGAGCCTAGCAGAGGAGCCATCAACATCCAGAAAGCCACCACGCCACCAATAAAACCTCCAATGACCGCGAATACACCCGATGCCATGAAGAGAACAGCGCCGAGTTGATGCGTCTTTTCCCAGACGGTGTCACTGCTCAATGTCCATGGTGTGCGGATGCCAATGAAGAAGTTTCTTTTCGCCTTGCGAAGAAGGTATCCGATGATGATAAAGAGCAATCCCATGGCTGGCAGCAATGCCTGTCCGATACCGAGATTTTTGTATCCCAGATTCCAGCGTAAAGTCAACGCATGGACAAAGACCATGAACCCGACCATGAATGCGATGAACAGGTTGAACGTCTCACGAAATTGGGCAATATTTGCCTTGAGAGGGTCAATGTTGGGAACGATGATGAATAACAGGAACATTCCCAAGGTGAC
This sequence comes from uncultured Anaerolinea sp., assembly GCA_964436455.1. GTDB lineage: Bacteria > Chloroflexota > Anaerolineae > Anaerolineales > Villigracilaceae > Defluviilinea. The sequence continues at coordinate 2,665 of CAYTDB010000019.1, forward strand.
CAATGGCATCATGAACACTCCCCAAAACTTGGACATGTATCCATCAACCTGGTCGTTAGCGTTCCAATGTGAAGCCATGGGGTCAGGCAATTGATTCCAGAGAAGTGCACCAGCGATTGTGGCTCCAATGATCAATACAAGCACCACAATTGTTGTTAGCTTTGTTGACATGTTGTTTTCTCTTTATTCCTTGTCTTTAGGCGCAGCGTTTTGTGCCAGCGAGATCATGCCGCTCAAACCGCCCAAGTTCATTGTGTCCACGGCGGAACTGGGGACGATCACCATGGCACCTTTTTCCTTCAAGCCTTCGAAGAGCATGTTCATGGCCCGCAAATGCAAAGCTGTCGGGTTATCCAAATAGGCTTGGGATGCCTCGGCAAAAGACCCGGCGATCTGCTTCTCGGACTCACCGAGAATGACACGTGCCTGACGCTCGCGTTCCGCCTGCGCCTGACGGGACATGGCATCTTCCAGATCCTGCGGGATGACAATATCGCGGATTTCCACGGATTGAACAGACACCCCCCAGGGTGTTGTTCGTTCATCAATGACTTGCTGCAGTTCTTTATCGATCATACTGCGACCAACGAGAATGTCCGCCAGCATCATGCGACCAATGATGTCACGCAGTGCTGTTTGAGCAGCCCAGTCCACGGCGGCATGATAGTTTTCAACTTCGAGCGCCGCTTTCTCCGCATCCCACACAACCCAGAACAACACTGCGTCCACGTCAACTGGCACGGTATCTTTGGTCAATGTTTTCTGAGCAGCAAATGGAGAGACCATTACTCGATGATCGATCCACGTTGGCGCGGTGTCAATGATCGGGATGATCCAGAACGGACCTGGTCCTGCAAGCTTGTGAAATTTCCCTAGACGTAGCACGACGACCTTTTCCCATTGTGATGCCACTTTTAGTGCAAACATGATGTAGATGCCAATCAATGTCCATACGATAACCCAGGCACCAAGAACTGCATCTGAATATTTTCCATCACCGTAGATTGCGCCGAACACCGCAATCAAAAGAAATATTGCAAAGAGTGTTCCTGCAATTGGCGGGATGTGCGGATCAGGTTTGGTTGATTTGTCAATTTGCAAGGCTTTCTTCATGAGTTTAGTATCCATCGAGTTCTCCTTCGTTTATTCGCTTTTGGCTTCTTCTGTCTCATTCCAGGCTTTAAGTTGGTCATTGATCACCTGTCGTATCTCGGTCTTTGAAAACTCCAGCCGCATGGCTTCACTGATATATCGTTGCGTTAATGCGTCCAATGATTCTCTCCGTAACCTCTCACTCACTTTGGGCGGCGGTATCTCTGTGATGTAAGTGCCCCGTCCTTGTTGCGTTGAGATGATTCTCTCCTCGTCAAGGATGCGGTACGCTCTTGCTATCGTATTGAAGTTGACCCGTAACTCTTCTGCCAATGCTCTTACAGTTGGCAACTGGTCGCCTGGTTGGAGTACACCACTTGCTACTTGTGCCTGCACCTGGTTGACGATCTGTGTGTAGATGGGCAAGCCCGAGCGGAAGTCAATTTGGAGGGTTAGTCTCTTGTTTGTCATAAATTGTATCTTTGTATCATTGTACTAATTGTATAATTGACTGAATTGTACACGGAACAGGAAATTTGTCAAGAGGTGGAAAAAGAGGTGGAAAAAGTCGTAGGATATCAAAGATAATGAGACCGAACTGCCTTGGGAACGTACTCAGTTGCAAGTTGTTCCAGGCGCGGTCACAGGAAAAAATCGTCAGCCCAAGTTTTCTCGTCGACTGGATCAAGTCTGCCTTTATCCCCCCCCGTAATTAGATCCTTTTCTGACAGGCATATTGGACTCTTTCTGTTTCGGTTGACGACCAAGCTTGGGAGTCCATTGTACATTTCGGGTGGATGGCTGCAATAGTCCAGTCTCATTATCTTTGAGCCGCAACAAAAAGCCATTGGAAAAAATTCATTTGAAACACATCGTCCCCTTGTGGGGCGGCAATTATCAGCTTTGAAAGAAGCGGGGAGAAATCTTTGGTCAGTCTGATGCGGATGATATAATCCGTGCGACATTCAAACAAAGAAAGAGGAAAAGCAATGGCATATAAAGACGTAACAGTCCCCGCAGGCGGGGCAAAGATTACCATGAAAGATGGAAAGTTACAGGTGCCCGACAATCCCGTTATTCCCTTCATCGAAGGTGATGGTACGGGTCGTGACATCTGGAAGGCTTCTGTGCGCGTGTTCGATGCGGCAGTGGAAAAGGCATATGGTGGGAAGCGCAAGATCCATTGGATGGAAGTATATGCCGGTGAGAAATCATTCAAAATGTTCAACACCTGGCTGCCCGACGAAACCCAGGAAGTATTCACAGATTTTTTTGTTGGTATCAAGGGACCGCTCACTACTCCCGTGGGGGGAGGCATACGTTCGCTGAACGTTGCATTGCGTCAGTTGCTTGACCTGTATGTTTGCATGCGCCCGATCCGCTACTTTACCAATACTCCATCTCCCTTGAAGCACCCTGAACATGTGAACATGGTGGTTTTCCGTGAGAATACAGAGGATATTTATACCGGTCTTGAATATCCTTTTGGAACGGAAGACAATGCAAAATTCATGAAGTTATACAAGGAAAACTTTCCTAAGGATTATAAAAAGATCCGTTTCCCCGAAACCGCCAGCATCGGCATCAAACCGATCTCTGTTGAGGGAACCGAACGTCTCGTCCGCGATGCGATCAAGTGGGCGTTGGCAAACAACCGTAAGAATGTGAACATCGTCCACAAGGGCAATATCATGAAGTACACGGAAGGCGCCTTCAGGGATTGGGGTTATGCCCTTGTGAAACGCGAATTCCGCAACGAGATCGTCACTGAACGTGAGAGCTGGATTCTAGGCAACAAGGAAGCCAACCCGAATATCTCCACGGAAGAAAATGCCAAGATGATCGATCCCGGTTATGACATGATGAGCCCCGCCCAGCAGAACGATATCAAACAGGAAGTGGAAGATGCTCTCAAGTTGTGGGATACGCATGGCGATGGCAAGTGGAAGAAGAAACTGCTTGTCAAAGACTCCATCGCGGATGTTTCCCTGCAGTTCGTGCTTATTCGTCCGAAGGATTATGATGTAATCGCCACCATGAACCTGAACGGCGATTACATTTCGGATGCCATCGCTGCCCAGGTGGGCGGTATCGGCATCGCACCGGGTGCAAACATCAACTACGAGACGGGTCACGCCGTCTTTGAAGCAACTCATGGCACGGCTCCGAAATACGCGGATCTGGACAAGGTCAACCCTGGTTCGGTCATTCTCTCCGGTGAGATGATGTTCCGCTACATGGGCTGGACTGAAGCTGCTGACCTGGTTATCAAGGGTATGGAAGGTGCGATCGGTGCCAAGACCGTGACCTACGATTTCGAGCGTTTGATGGAAGGGGCAACCTTGCTCAAGTGCTCCGAATTCGGTGATGCGATCATCAAGCATATGGATGATTAGTAACTAGCGGTTAGCTATTAGCTATCTTCTCACGAATCAAAAAGTCGGGATGTCAAAGTCCCGACTTTTTTTAAACTCAGAGACCCTTCGCTCCGCTCAGGGTGACATGCCAGCACGTCACTTTACATCCACCAATTCAACATCGAACACCAATGTCGCATTCGGTGGGATGACTCCACCTGCGCCGCGTTCGCCGTAGGCAAGATCGGGTGGGATGATGAGTTGTGCCTTGCCGCCAACTTTCATCAATGCGATGCCTTCATCCCAACCTTTGATCACGCGTCCCTGCCCGAGCGGGAATTTAATCGGTTCGCCGCGTGAGATGGAACTGTCAAAGACTTTTCCATCCTGAAATTTGCCTGTGTAATGTACACTGACGGTCTTGCCTGCTTCAGCTTGCGCGCCGGTGCCTGCTTCCACTTCAATATATTCGAGTCCGCTTGTTGTTTTCATTATCTCTCCTTCTGATTTGGTGTCCGCCCATTTTACCTTTTTAAGCAAAAAGGCTGTCCGTGGCGGGACAGCCTTTCATGTATTCAAAAATTGTTACGGTGTTGGAGCCACTTGCGTTTCAGGTGTTGGCGCAACATATAATGCTGCGGCTTCCTCAGCAGTGCGCGGCATTCCATTCATGATCCAGCGAACGAACACATCCACCACATTGGGCTTGAGCACACTCTTGGGCGGCATAACGCCGATCAATTCTTCGGTTGGGTTTGCCGGGTCCATGATGGGAGTTTGTTGAATGGTTTGCAGGAGGTAGCTGTTCATGTCTCCGGCAATGATGTTGTTGTCAACCTGATCGCCGGTGGTCAGAATCTCATCATAGGTGGTCATCAGGTAATTATTATTGTCTTTGCCTGCCCGGTGACAGGAAATGCAGTAACGTTTCACAATCGGTGCAATGTGGACATCATACGAAGGTACTTCTCCTTCTCCCAATGGGGGGAAGAGTTCAGGGATCTCCGGCGCTTCGAAGCGGGCATCCCATGTGTAGCGCATGAAGGTGATCATATAATCAATCTCACTGCGTGAGAGTTCGCCGCCATAAGCCTTCCCAAACGGAACCATGCCTGCGTTGGGGCGTCCGTAAGCGATCACTTCATACATGGCGGAATCGGTAATTGTGTACAACACATCCGTGCTGTTGATGGGGGTGATCTCTTCGCCTTCGAGTCCTTCCACACCTTCGATAATGGCCACCGAGCCATCATCACCATGACATTCCACGCAATGGACGGAATATAAATCCTGTCCAGCAACGATCTGATCGACCAGTGTGGAGGCGACTTCGACCTCTTCAGGTGCGGGATACGCCGATGCTCGGGTTGTGATGACAACGGTCATCGCAACCATCGCAACCGAACCTGCCACTGTGATCCAAAGCGGGATACTACGCCTGGTCGATGCCTGGAACATGTCACGTTTGAAGGCGTATATCAAGACCAGGAGAGTCAATACCGCCGCGGGGATCCACAATCCACCGATGGCTTGCAGGGTGGTGGCGGCGGCTAACTCATTCGCGTCTGGGGCGGCAGGAAGGCTTGCCATGACGGTCAACAGCACAATGTCCAGAATGAACGTGCCCATGACGGTGAGGGCAAAGACGCGGCGCGAGTAATGCCGATAAGGGGATTTGTCCAGCAACGGGAGGAGAGTCAGCAGACCGATGCCAATGGTGGGAACGATAACAGTCGCCAGCCATTCGATCTTGCCGATGACGGGAATTTGTCCATAAAGCGCCAGGAATTTAAAAAGGAAAAGGAAATACCACTCCGGGCGCGGCAGGTAGGATGTGTCGCTGGGGTCGGCTTTGGGCTCATTGGCAACGCCGATAAAAGTGGCGAGCAAAAGCAGAACCACAAAGATGCCGAGCGAAACGATCAAATCCTTGTAGATGCTGTCGGGCCAGAAGCGCTCGCCTGAGTTCAGTTCCTGTTCGTAGCGTTCGTTGATTTTCTGTTTGGTTTCGTCGTTCATGATGTCTCCCTATTCATCCTTTTTCGGGAAATGCGACTCACCGTGTTTGATGATGAGAAACAGGTGCACGCCGATGAAGCCTGCCAGGATGGCGGGGATCATCCAGATGTGGGCGGAGAAGAATCGCTGCAGGGTGAGGGCGCTCAGGTCCGGTCCGCCGCGCAGGGCTTTGAGGATGAACTCGCCGATGAAGGGGACCGTTCCTGCGATCTGCGTGCCGACGGTCGTTGCCCAGTAGGCACGCTGGTTCCACGGAAGTAGATAACCTGTGAAGCCCATACCGACCGTCGTGAGTAACAGACCGATGCCAATCAGCCACGTCATCTCGCGCGGGTATTTGTAGGAAGCGGTTACGAACACACGCAGCATGTGGATGAAGACGACCAGCACCATCAGCGATGCACCCCAGTGATGGATGCCGCGGATCAGCCAGCCGAAGGCAACATCGTTCATGATGTAGGTGATGCTGTCGTAGGCATGATCGGGCGAGGGGGTGTAATAAACGGTGAGGAAAATGCCCGTCAGACCCTGTAAAACAAAAAGGAACAGACTCGCAGAGCCGAGTGTGTTCCACCAATTGCCCTTCGGTTCAGGGCGGTCAAGGACGTTCTTGTAGATGTCGTTCAGTCCGAGCCGTTCATCCAACCAGTCAAATACTTTTTTCCACATGGCTTAGGCTTCCTTGTAAAAGATCTCGAGCACGCCTTCTTCTGTGACGCGGAATTCTTCATATCGGTCGAGGGGTCGAGGCGGGGGACCATCCAGCACTTCGCCCTGTCTGCCGAACGAGGCATCGTGGCAGGGGCAAAGAAAAACCTGATCGTTCTCAGACCAGTTCACGGTGCAGGAAAGATGCGTGCATTTGCTGTTGAGAATGAGCAGGTCGCTGGGGTCTTCCGATTTGCGGATGACGTATCCGCCATGACTGGTGGACGTCCGCTCCCAGCCATTGACCTGGGTACGGGTAAACGAGAACGGGGTCGGCTTGCCAACGGGCATGTCTTCCAGTTTGCCGACGGGAATCCACACTTCTTTTGCGCTTTCACGCAAGGCGGGGTCAATTAGATAGGCAATGGTGGGGACACCGATCACTGTAGTGATGAGACCACCGACCACTGCGGTGACCCCCTTGATGAAATTCCGCCTGCTGACGGGTTCAGACATAACCACCTCCGATGTAAGTGTACGGACTTGTGTCTTACCAAAAGAATAACAGTACTGGATTGATTTGTCTACGATAAAATTTAGGTTAGAATAAGACCGCTTTGTCAGATTTATATTATGGATTATAAAGGTCAAGCCCCTCTTTTTTGGAGGAAGTCTGAAACCAATAAGCCATGAGTATTGTCACTTTTGACAAGATAATTGGGAGTGAGATAATTAGCCATCTTCCCAAAACCATTTTCCATGGAGGCATAGATGGGACTGAAAAGAAATGTCAGTCTTGCAACAGGCTTGCGGTATAAGGGACAGGGTCCTTATCTGACCTTTATCCTGCATCGCATCGGCGGGCTGGGAATGGGGATCTTTGTAACGGTACACATCCTGGCATCGTTCGTTGGGGGAACATTTGGCGGATTTCTCAATGATATATACACCAATTGGGCATTCCAGATTTTCATCTTCTTTTGTGCGCTGTTCCACGCCGTCAACGGACTGCGCATCACTCTCAGCGACCTGTTCCCGAAGCTGATCGAACATCAGCGCGAAGCCATCTGGCTGGAATGGGCGGTTTTCATTCCCCTTTTCGGCATTGCTGTGTTCGTCATCCTGAGCACGGGGCTGGGAGGTTAATATGGCAACTAAATCAAGATCCCTTTCCCTGGGGAAACGCGGACTCAACTTCGAGATGCTGATGTGGCTCTTCACGCGTCTTTCCGCGCTGGCGATGTACGCGTTGATCCTGGTTGCGATCATCGGCGCCCTGATCATGGGTGCGCGCACGCAGATGAACATGGCGGATGTGCTGCGCTGGGGCTTTATGCCAAATCCCCAACATGTACAAAGCTCGAATGTCCCCGAGCTTGAGCCGTGGGCAACTCCCTTCTGGGCGGTAACAGGCAGTCTTCTGCTTCTTGTGGCAGTGGCACACGGCGTGCATGGATTGGTCGTTATCGCGGATGATTACATCGTATCAACCCGTAACAGGAACATTGTCCGCATCATCAGCATCGTCATGATGATTTCAATGTCCCTTATGGGGTTGTACATTCTTTGGCGCGACATTCTTTTCCCGGCAGGATTATAGATTATGGCAAACGTTCATCAATTTGATGTGATCGTCGTCGGCGCGGGTGGAGCGGGACTCATGGCAGGTCTCTACGCATCACGCACTGCCAAGACGGCAGTGATCAGCAAACTCTATCCCACACGTTCGCACACGGGCGCGGCACAGGGCGGCATCGGCGCGGCGCTTGGCAATATTGAGGAAGACCGCCCCGAGTGGCATACCTACGACACGGTAAAAGGTTCTGACTATCTCGGTGACCAGGATGCGATCGAGTTCATGTGCGAAGAAGCCATCGACGCGGTACTCGAACTTGAGCATATGGGTCTGCCCTTCGACCGCAGTCCCGATGGACGCATTTCCCAGCGTCCGTTCGGCGGTCATACGAATAACGATACAGGAAAACCTGTCCGACGCGCGGCACATGCGGCAGACCGCACGGGTCACATGATCCTGCAAACGCTGTATCAGCAGTGCCTGAAAAACGATGTCAATTTCTTTGATGAATTTCAAGTGCTTGATTTCATCATCGTCAAAGGCAAAGCCGCGGGTGTTGTGGCTGTGGAACTTGCCACGGGTGAACTGCACACTTTCCATGCGAAGGCTGTGATCTTCGCCACGGGCGGACATGGTCGCATCTTTGAAGTGACATCCAACGCTTATGCCTATACGGGAGACGGAGCAGCGATCCTTCTCCGCCGGGGCTTGCCCCTCGAAGACATGGAATTTTTCCAATTCCATCCGACGGGCATCTACAAACTCGGCATCCTCATCACAGAAGGCGTGCGCGGTGAAGGCGGTGTTCTGATCAACGGCAAGGGTGAGCGCTTCATGGAGAAGTACGCGCCAACCGTAAAAGACCTAGCTTCACGCGATGTGGTCAGCCGCGCGATCTACACCGAGATCCGTGATGGAAATGGCGTGAACGGCAAGAACTATGTCTATCTAGATGTTCGGCCCGCGACTGTGAATAAGTACGCCGCGATCGATGGACGCACCAATCCTGACGGCACCCAATACACCATCACGGGTGAACAGATCCTTGCGAAACTCCCTGACATTATCGACTTTTGCCGCGTGTATCTCGGCGTGGACCCAATCACACAGATGATGCCCATCCAGCCGACAGCGCATTACACCATGGGCGGCATCCCGACGAACAAATACGGTGAAGTTGTCATTGACGACAAAAACAAGGTGTTTCCCGGTTTGTATGCAGCAGGTGAATGTGCCTGTGTGTCCGTGCATGGAGGCAACCGACTCGGTACGAACTCTTTACTTGATCTGGTGGTCTTCGGTAAATACGCAGGACTCAAAGCCGCGGAGTACGCGAAAACGGTCGAGTTTGAGAAACTGCCCGAGGATCCCGTAACAGACTCGAGGTCCCAATTTGATGCGTACCGTAATGGGTCTGGCAAGGAGAACGCCTTCGACATATCCACCGAGATGAAGAAGGTCATGTTCGATAACGTCGGCATCTATCGCAACCAAAAGGACATGAAAGCAGCGCTCGACAAGGTCAAGGAATTGCAGGAGCGCTTCAAGGATGCACGCGTGACCGATACAGGCAAGATATTCAACACTGAACTGTTGAACATGTGGGAACTCGATAACATGCTTGAAATCGCGGAAGTGGTGGCGGCGTGCGCCTTGAACCGCAAGGAATCGCGCGGCGGACATTCACGCGAAGACTACCCCGAACGCGATGACAAAAAGTGGATGAAGCACACGCTGGCTTGGAAGAAGAGCGACAAGGTCAAGATCGGCTACAAGCCTGTTGTCATCACGAAGTATCAACCCAAGAAACGTGTTTATTAGTGAGGCGAACATGCAGGTTACTTTAAAAGTCTTTCGTTACAACCCCGAAGTGGACAAGACCTTCCACTATGAGACCTACACGCTCGAAGCGGAAGAGACCGACCGCATCCTTGACCTGCTCGAAAAGGTAAAGGGCTATAAGGACGGCACGCTTTCGTTCCGCCGTTCGTGCGCGCACGGTGTGTGCGGCTCGGATGCAATGCGCATCAACGGACACAACTTGCTGGCGTGCAAGGCATTGGTGCGCGATGTGGGAGAGAACATCACAGTCGAGCCGTTGCTTGGCTTGAAAGTGACCAAGGATTTGATCGTGGATATGGAACCTTTCTTTGACAACTATAAGAAGATCCTTCCATATTTCATCAATGACTCTCCGATTCCCGAAGACGGGAAGGAACGACTCCAGTCACCCGAACAGCGTGCCCGCTTTGATGAGACGACTAAATGCATCCTGTGCGCAGCTTGCACCACCTCCTGCCCGTCGTTCTGGGCAAGCGACCAGTATTACGGTCCCGCCGCGCTGGTGACCGCCCACCGCTTCATCTTCGACAGCCGCGATGAATCCGCATCTGAACGCCTTCACATCGTCGCAGAGACGGATGGGGTGGCGCGCTGTCATACCGCCTATAACTGCACACTCGCCTGTCCGCGCGAGATCCCCATCACGAAGGCGATCGGCGAGTTGAAGATGGCGACGATCACGGGGAAGATTTAGAAAAGTTAGAATTCAGAATGCAGAAGGCAGGCCGCGGTAATAGCGGTCTGTTTTGTTTTTCAACCGAAACTCACTATAATGAATATGAAAGTGAGGAAATCATGGGTTTACTTCGTCAGGTGTTCGGACCAAGCAAGGATGAGATCTGGTTGCAATTAAGCCATGAGATCGGGGCGGAATATGAGGATGGCGGGTTCTTCAAGAATGGAAAAATTATTTTGTCGCATCGTGAGTGGGAAATCACGCTGGATACGCACGCTGTTCATACAGGGAAATCCACGATCATTTACACGCGGATGCGCGCGCCATATGTCAACAGGGATGGATTCCGCTTCAATATTTATCGGAAAAATATATTCAGTGGGATCGGCAGGGCATTTGGCGTAAAGGATCTCGAGGTGGGTGATGCCTTTTTCGATGACGAGTTCATCATCCAGGGTGAACCGGAGCATATGGTCCGGTCACTGCTGACGAATGGGATGATCCGCCAGTTGATCCAGGGTCAAAAGGATATCCATTTCCAGATCAAGGATGATGAAGGTTTATTCACGAAGAAATTCCCCGAGGGCGTGGACGAGTTGTATTTTGAGGTGGTCGGTGTGATCAAGGACAAGGAACGATTAAAGAACCTGTTTGACCTGTTTTCACTGGTACTGGATGAGTTGTGTCGTCTCGGTTCAGCGTATGAAACCGATCCCGGCGTCACTGTGCAATAGGAGACTTGGATATGGTCAATATCGAAAATAAAAAGTTCGACGCGCAGTTTTACGCGACTTGGGTATTGATCAACATTATCAGCGGAGTTGCTGCCTTTACAGCCTATTTGGTGATCGCAAAAATCTACAATGCCGTTGTGGGAGAGTGGATTGTTGTCAATGGGGAAGCTCTCATCGCTGAGAATTATCTGCCGCCATACATCTTCTCGTCTCTTGGTATTGATCCATATTCAATTGTGTCCGGTGTCTTCGCACTTATGCTGGTTGGAGGATTCCTGGGCGCGGCGCAGTGGTTGGTACTGCGCAGGCATGTCCTGAATGCAGTTTGGTGGATTCCCGCTAGCATGCTCGGCTGGGGATCGGTGGGCGTTACGGGTTCCATTGGAGTGTTCTCCGCACTCGTATATCCTGCCGTTGCTACAGGACTTGCGTTATATTTCTTGTTGAAACCATCACAGCAGGTGAAAATATCCGAATGATATGGAATCAGGCAAACCATGGAAACCAAACCCAGAACGAGTCTGTCAACAGTTCTAGCAGGGACCGTCTTTTTCATCCTGTGGGGGTTGGACCTGATCGTCGGTGAAATTCCCCATCATTGGGGAACCCCTCAATGGGTGCTTGGGGTCTTCTTTATCAGCACCCTGTTTGTTTTGCCGATTGGCATGTGCATCGGCTGGATACAGGGATTCCCGCGCTGGTCGTATCCCTATGTGGGGCATGTGATCGTTTTCAGTCTGTATATGATGAATGTTGCCACACCGGGATTCAACCTGCTCGGGGATGAAATGTTTGGCAGGGAATTGTGGGGCTGGCGGGCATGGATTCCCTTCCTGGTCATTACAGTCATCGCACTGACTGCGACCCGGTCTTTCCGCCCTGCAGCCTGTTTCTTCACGAACATCCGCGACGACTGGACACTGCTCACATTCGGCATGTTCGGTTTCATGCCGCTGGTCATTGCCATCATGTTCGATGAAGTGGACGGACTGTTCTCGCTCTACTTCATGGTGGTGTTGACGATCATCATGGCAGGTACAACATTTGCATATCTGAGCAGTGCAAATCATCGCATGCGGGTTGTTGCGTTGCTGATCGGCATCTCGCTGTCACTGGTGATCGCTTCCATTGCAACCAATGTTTACTGGAACGGTGTACTGGATGTGAACATCATCCCTGCACTGGTCGCGGGGCTTATCGTTTTTCTGTTCATGTTCGCACCGTCGTTGATGGGATTATGGCGGAACCAGAATCGTTCTGTATAATTGCTTTATGACACTACTCTCTGAACGCTTCATCTTGAATATCCCGCGTTTATTCATCACGCAATATCCATATGCATGGTTTCCCGCCATTGCCCTGTGGACGTGGCCCCCGAATATCTCAATGATTTTCTTCGTGATCATCGCCATTGGCTTATTGAGCCTGCAGTGGCAATGGTCCGCGTGGATAGCACACATGCGGCGCGACTATGCCGGGGATGAAGGAAAGTTCTATGTGGATGTACCAGCCGTCCCCGGTGGAAGAGCCGTGCGCAATATCGCCATCCTTTTGGTGGGAGCCGCCCTCATCGCATCCTTGCTTAACGGTCAGTTTGGTCTGGCGTTCTGGCAGTTGTTCGTCCTCTTCACCGGGTTTACGTTGACGTATCAAACCTTCCGGTTCTTTGGCTTCCCGACGATCTACATCATCACTGCCACAGGCATTGCGGTCTACTTTGCGACAGGGCATCTGGATTACCGCCTGTTTTTTCCATTCAAGGAGATCGCCCGCATCGAACGGACGCAATTCCGAAAAGGAGAAAACTGGGATTACCTCTCACGCACACGGGATGTTGGGACGGATGGTCTTTTACTCATCCCCAAGGATCCAAATGGCTTTTCTAAACGCATGGAGAAATTGTTCATCGTTCCGCAGGACATCGAAAGTTTTTTGGAGCAATTGCCTTTCGGATACAAATAACAACACATGGAATACGACCCAAAGGGCATTCTCCTCCTCACAGGGACGGTCGGGACGGGAAAGACAATTGTTGCGTCCGCAATTGGCGATCAACTCGCTGACATCGGTCTGCCCAACGCGGTCATCGACCTAGATTGGCTCGGTTGGGTGAACGTGGGAGATGACTTTCACAGGTACGCTCTTTTGATCATGCAAAACCTGCTCTCCATCTGGCAGAATTATTGTGCGGTTGGAGTTGAGTATCTCGTTCTGGCGAGGGCATTCCTCCACCGCGAGCCGGTGGTTATTTTGACAAATGCTTTTCCAAACACACCGATTACCATTATCCGTCTTGCAGCATCGCACGAGACGATCAGGAAGCGGCTATCGAAACGTGACAGTGATGAAATATTGCGTGAACATCTTGCTGAAATGGAAAAGATGGATCAGGTTATGGATGAATTGCATCTGGAACATTCAACCGTAGCGACAGATTCCATTTCTGTAGCAGAAGTGGCAAGGCAGGTCATAAACATTGCAAGCTGGAAGCGATAGAGGATCGATTAATGCGGATACTCGTGGACATGGACGGCGTCATTGCTGATTTTGACGGGGAGTTCTTGAAGCGTTGGCGGGAACGGTATCCCGGTCAATTTTATGTTCCGTTCGATCAGCGGACGACATTCTACGTAAAGGACTCGTATCCCGAAGAACTCAAGCCGCTGGTAGCAGGGATCCTTCTGGAGCCAACCTTCTTCCGCGACATGATGCCAATTACTGGAGCAAAGGAAGCGTTATCAGAAATGGAGGGGATGGGGATCGAGCTATTCATTTGTACCAGTCCGTTATCTACATACAAGAATTGCGTTCTGGAAAAGTACGAGTGGGTGGAGAAAACGCTTGGTTCCAATTGGGTGAAACGCATCATCCTTACAAAGGATAAAACTCTTATAAAAGGCGATCTCCTGATAGACGATAAGCCTGAAATTACCGGAGCGGAGAATTCGCCGAGTTGGGAGCATGTTCTGTATGATCGTCCATACAATAGAGGGGAAAATAAGGGAAGGCTGACATGGGATAATTGGAAGAAAGCTTTGGATTTTTGAGAATCTTAACATGGATATGAAATGAAAGTCAGACCACCCATCTTCATTCTGATCCTGATACTAACACTTCTCTCCACATTGTATATGGATCTCTTGGTTGTCCGCCCCAATGTCGATCTGCGGATCGAGCATGATGACAGTATCCTGTCCGGGCAAATGGAGGCTCCGTATCAATACCGGATACTCCAACCTCTATTGAGCAAAGCGGTGCAGTCCCTCATATCTTTTTCCTCACGCAGTTTGCAACACATTCTGGCTTATACTCTTTTGGACTATTTCATTTTTGCCGGTATTTTTTATACCTTCTTCGTACTTTTGAAACGCTGTTCGTATCCCGATACATCCTCCCTGCTGGGACTGGCACTCTTGCAGGTTGTCATTCCGCTTTCGATCACGGGCTATGATGTCAACGGCGATTTCATCACACTGTTATTCTATTTACTGGGGCTGAACCTTGTTTTCAAAGACAGGGATTATCTTCTTCCACTCGTTATTGGCATCGCCGCACTGAACCGCGATCAGATCATTTTCCTGCTTGTGTTCTTCACAGCATACCGCCTCGGTCACCCTGAAGGACTGAATAAGCATGCCTTGCGCGTCATTGTCTTTTCAATTGCCGCCTTTCTCATCTCGTATCTGGGAATGCGGTTTTACTTCGGTTTCAAGGTCAGCCCGGCAACAATGCAATTGCACATTGCCCACAATACAGACCCGCAGAAACTGCTGTACATTGTGTTGCTTTGGACAACTCAAGTGGCTGGCTTTGTCGCTTTATGTATACTGGCATTCAAGCGGAGCATCCGCTACTTCAAATTGGGATTTCTAAGCCTGGGTTTGTATGGAGCGTTGTTTTTCGTCAATGGGAATCTTTGGGAAATGGCAAAGTTCCTGCCCGCTTTCATCATCTTGATCCCGATGGGATTGCAGTCAATAACCGGGCGGTATATTGAAACATCCACGTTTTATGGACAGAATGGAGACCATGATGGATGAATATGTCGAGAAATTGTCTTCAAGGCGAACGGGATTATTGTTCATCACTCTGACCATTCTTTTCTTCCTTCTGTTTCTCTGGCGTGTGACCGTCAGCGGGCTGAACGCTCTCGCTGTGGTCTTCCTCATTTTCTCCTGTTTCTTCCTTTTCTACGTGTTAAACTATCGAACACTTGTCATCCGGATAACAGCGAACAACCTGACGCTCACGTTTGGCATCTTCACTTGGGCAGTCTCTTTGAACAATATCGAGAGTTGTTCTCTCGACCAAATCCCTGTATTCATAAAATATGGAGGGGCAGGGATACATTTCATGATGATCCGAAAACACTACCGCGCCTCATTCAACTTCCTCGAGTATCCCCGTGTTGTAGTTGCGTTCAAGAAAAAAGTCGGACCTGTGCGGGAAATATCATTCTCCACCCGCCAGCCGGAGGAGGTATTGCGAATTCTTCGAAATATGTCATTTCGAAGGAGCGATAGAGACTGAGAAATCTTCCACATTATGGGCAAAGATATCTCCCTCAGGTCGAGATGACATCAGGGTTGTTCGAAATGACACCATCCCCTCCACGCGTTATAATCAGTCCATCGTCTTCTTCACCCCCCAAAGGAGGCATACGTGTCCTTCAAGCTCGTTTACCTTTCACAACAAGACCCACAATGGAAGAACGACCTGCTCGGCTTCGGTGACCCGGGTGACACCATTGGCTATGTCGGCTGCGCCCTCACCGCCACTGCCATGCTCCTGAGCGGGCATGGATATCCTGAAACTCCAAAAACACTCAACGAAAAACTCAAGAACGTGAACGGCTTTGTCAGTTCCGCCATTCGATGGGACGCGGTCAGTCAGATTCACCCGAATGTTTCGCTTAAGGCATTCATCCCATGTTCCACCAGCGACGCGCCACTCGCGCAGATCGACGCCGCTCTCGTTGCCGGTCAACCCGCCATCGTGCAAGTGGATACTTCCCCTGCACCCGGCATCCAAACGCACTGGGTCGTTATCTACGAACGTAAGGGCGATGACTACCTCATGCTCGATCCCTGGCCCTACCAGCCCGATATCACCAAACCAGACTACCTGATGAAACGCTACGCGCAGGGGATGACCCTCAAGCGCGCCATCTCACACGTTATTCTCTATGAAGCATACGGATCAGGCGGACCGATCTCAACTCCCACCACCCCGACGACAACCACGCCTCCTTCCTCGCCGACAACTGATTCAACCACCCCAAGCGGACCCTACGCCCGCGTCAAAGCCGAAGTGACCTGGGGACTCAACATCCGCTCGAGCATTGATACATCCAGCATGGCAAATGTTGTGGATACGGTAACTGCGGGGACACAATTGCTGTTGCTCGAAGCAGACGGTTTATCAAAAGTTGGCGGTATCAACCAATGGGTACGCGTCCGCACACCGGATGGCAAGGAAGGGTTCTGTGCCGCGTGGTATTTGGAAAAGGTTTCAGTGGAGCCTCCGCCTGTTGTGACGGAACCAGCTCCAAGTCCAAGTAATGAAGCGCCGGTGCCTGTTCCATCCACACCAGCACCAGCAACTCCACCCACTGTACCGTCCACGCCTCCACCATCCGTTCCTGCATCAGAAAAACTGAAACTCAAGGTATCCAGTTCCGTTGGCGCAAGCGGATTGCGCATGAGGAAATACCCATCATTGGGCGGCGCATTGGTGATGACTCTCAAAGCCAATACAAGACTGGATGTGCTTGAACCTATTGACAAGGCAAAAGCGAAGGTTGGAAAAACCAACCAATGGATCTTCGTGCGTGAGCCGAATGGCAAACGAGGTTATGTATCAGCACAATATGTTCAACTGGCATGACGTATTGTGAAAACTAATTGAAAGCGAGGACAGAATGCAAAGCGATCTTAAGATCACAACCGAGCAAAAGCAAACCCATGTTCCAGTAACCATCTTTCATATTTCGGGCTGGCTGGATGCTCAAAGTGAGCCGCAATTACTTGAGGCCGCGCGAGCTACCTATGAGGTGGGGGCGCGTTATCTTTTGATAGACATGAGCGAGCTTGATACGCTCACCAGCGCAGGTATGCGCGCCCTGCAAAAGGTCTACCAGATGTATACACCGAAGGAAGACCAACTCAAGGTGGCGCACCTAAAACTATGCAACGCTCCACCGCAGATCTACAATGTACTCGGCATCACCGGTTTCTTGCAGAATATCCCGATGTATGAAAGCATGGAATCAGCACTCGCGTCATTCGGCACAGAATGATCGAAACGGGTACATCCGTAAAGAACTCGTCAGGCTGCTGACGGGTTCTTTTTTTCAGGCGGGATGATATTTTTAGCCGTTATAATCTGTCAGATTCCTGTAACCCGGTTACCAGGAAAATAACATAAAATTAGAAAGCCTGTAACGGGACATACAGGTTTGGTTCAGTCATGATTCAGTTCCATCCTTATTCCATTGTTCTTGCGACATCCGCCCTCGCGACACTGATTGTCTATTTCATTGCCCGGCAGCGTTCTGCGCCGGGTTCTTTGGCTTTGAAGGGTATGTTGATCGGGATGTTCGTTTGGGGATTTTCGTATGCCCTTTCATGGGCGTTCATCCCTTTGAATTACAAGATCTTCTGGCTCAAGTTCATGTTTTTGGGCATGACCACCGTGCCCGCTCTCTTTTTGATCATCACACTCCGCATCACCCACCGCGATCATTGGATTACATTCCGCAACTATTTCCTTTTATTTTTGGAACCTGTTCTTATCAACATCCTTGTATGGTTCGCACCGGAGGCGATCTTCAAATCAATCGACCTCGTAAGCAGGAACGGACTTGCAGTGGTGGAACTTAGGCGGGGTATCGGATTCTGGGTCAGTATGGTGTATTCCTATGCGATCATATTATTCTCGTTCTACCTGCTGAGAATTAGTTACCGTCATGCCAATTCGTTTTTCAAGAGACAATACATTCTGGTCATGGCAGGGTCACTCATCCCTTTTGGGTTAAGTTTTTTTACACAGGTCACATCCTCAAGGTTCAGTGAGCTTGATATGTCCGCCATTTCATTCGGTTTCTCCGGGATCATCTACGCCTATGCCATCCTCCGTCACCAGTTAATGGACCTGATCCCCTTCGCCCGAAGTCGTCTGATCGAGAACATGAGTGACGGGGTGCTCGTTCTCGATGCACAGGGACGCATTGTGGATATCAACCCTGCCATGAATACCTTTTGGGAGGGGGAGCCGGCATCTTTCATCGGGAGGAATATCTCGGACAGCATCAGCATCTGGAATGAAAGCACCGAACATTTGTTGACCGGGCAGGAGACACGCACCGAGATGCGCCTCCCTCACATACCGTCTCGTTATCTGGACCTGAGGGTAACTCCCCTTTATGACGATGATCAAAACCTGAGCGGACGACTCATCATCTTCCGTGACATCACCGACCGCAAGGAAGTTGAAAAAGATCTGCTTCATGCCATGGATAGAATGCAAACGCAATTGATCGAGATCGGCTTGCTGCAAAGCCAGCTGCGAGAACAAGCCATCCGCGACGCGTTGACCAATCTCTTCAACCGCCGTTACCTCGAAGAAACCCTCGAACGCGAACTGGCACGCGCTGCGCGTGAGGTCTACCCACTTTGTATTGTGATGATGGACATCGACCACTTCAAGAACGTCAACGACGTCTATGGACACGAAGCGGGAGACCTTGTTCTCAAGACACTGGCAGAAACCGTTAAAAATCAAAGCCGCCAGGGTGACTTTGTCTGTCGCTTTGGTGGCGAGGAATTTGTACTGGTCATGCCCAATATCACCATCGATGTTGCAAAGGAACGGGTGAATTCATTGCACAAGTCCATCTCATCCCTATACATCACATTTGGGCGATTCAATCTCAATGTCACCATATCCATGGGAATATCATGGTATCCCAGGCATGGAGAAACAAAGGAAGACCTCCTACGCACGGCAGACCGGGCACTTTATGCCGCCAAGAATGCCGGGCGTAATCGCTGGGCTGTATATCGTGAAAGCGGAAATGGGGCAGAAAAAGAGTAAGGGCATCCCCGTTTCAGGATACCCTTATTTTCAATCACATAAAATACGCCTGCAACAGCGACCAGTTAACGCTCAGGTCATAAATCCCCACACCCAACAATAACAATCCACTGACCACATTGATCAAACGGGCATGCATCGCAAATTGACGCGTGATCCAGCGCTGTGCCGCTCCAGAAAGAAAAGACAACAGCAGGAGCGGAATGCCGAATCCCATCCCGAACCAGAAGAAGACATTCAACTGGCTAAACGCTTCCGAAGCGGTCAATGACAATGCAAAGATGCTGACCACCAACGGACCCGAGCATGGTAACGCGATTGGTCCATATAACAAGCCATAGATAAACGCGTTGACGAATGGATGCGAAAGCACAGGCACCTGTATCTGCGGCAAACTCTTGAACGGATTAATATTCAACAGAAGTAAAATACCGAAGAGGATAATGATCGAGTCTGCAATGGGGATGATGTAAGACAAAGCCCTACCGATTGAGACCGACAGCAAGGCAATGATGCCTCCCAGGACGAGCATCATGGTCAAAACACCTGCAAGGACGAAGAAGCCAAGAAAGTATTTGCCTGCCTTGTTTTGCATCCCTTCCTGCCCGCCGCTGATGTAGGCGAGAAAACCAGGATATAACGGCAAAACGCAAGGGCTGGTTGTAGCAAGCAAACCGAGCAAAAGAGAAGTGAGGATTGTTTCCATAATGTGTCTTCCCTCTCCCTATCGGAGAGGGGCTGGGGGATGAGGGCTACATCCCCTCATCCAAAAATGGTTGGAGTGCCTGCATCAGATCATCCGCACTTTTGATCCCGAATGGAAGCGGATGAGCAACACCTTTGCGGTCGATGATCAACATCGGCGTGGATGGTGGATTTAGGAACTGTGCCCCATACAGCGATGAAATCTCGCGCGAGACATCGGCAGGTGAAACTGCATAATACCAGTCAAAGCCATTGGCATCAATATAGCTCTTCAAAGAGGCACTATCTTCATTCGGGTCGATGTCGAGACCGAGGCTCACGAAGCCATCGCGTTTGCCAAGCAAGGCGTGAAGGTCTTTCACTTGTCCCTGTTGTTTCTTGCAATTGGAACACCAGATCGCCATTGTCTCCACCAGCACGACCTTGCCTTTGAGGTCGTTGATCGTGAACGCTTCGCCTGACTGCACATTGGTCAATGATACGCCAAACCAGGCAGGCGCTTCTATCATCGCATCGTCCGTCTTGGTATCTTCAGCCCTTGTTTCATCCGACGATTTAGCCATTGTGTCATCGGTCATCGTTTTATCGTGTGGCTCAGCCATCGATTCTTCGGCTGGTTTCTCTTCCATCATTGTATCTTCGGGCTTTTCCATCGTGTCGGTTGAAGTACCACCGCAGGCGGAGACCGTAAAGGTCAGCACAAGCAGCAGCATGAACAGTTTGTTTCGTATTTTCATTGTTATCTCTCCTTTTTGAATTGCCCGCATGATACAAGCCCACGCTTACAAAACGGCTGTAAAATCATTACGAAAGTATGAACGGATTTAGAATTCAGGTAATGGTCTGTTAATCACAACGCCAAACCCCTTCGGGTATGATTGGAGAGACATGAGCACAAAGAACATCCTTGTTGTGGAAGATGAATCCAGCATCGCGGAGGTCGTGAGTCTCTACCTTAAACGCGCGGGTTACACTGTGCAGATCGCTTCGGATGGTAAACAGGCGATGAACATCCTCGAACGTCAGATACCGGACTTTGTCATCCTGGATCTCATGCTCCCCGAAGTGGACGGTCTTTCCCTGACCCGCTGGCTGCGTGACCGTTCCGATGTGCCGATCATCATGCTGACAGCCCGCCGCGAAGAGATCGACCGCATTGCCGGTCTCGAAATGGGTGCAGATGATTATGTGGTCAAGCCGTTCAGTCCGCAAGAGTTGGTAAGTCGTGTTCGGGCTGTGATGCGGCGTCTCGGACGGGAGCAGGTTGAAGTTACGAATGAACGTGTGCTGTCGTTTGAGAATCTTGTCATTGATCCGAAGAGTCGCGTGGTCACCGTCAAAGAAAATCCTGTTGAATTGACAGCCAAAGAGTTTGACATGTTGTACTTGTTGGCACGTCATCCGAAACAGGTATTCACGCGTGAGCAGTTGTTGGAGCGCGTGTGGGGCGGGGCGCAATACATTGACCCCGGCACCGTGACCGTGCATGTGCGGCGCCTGCGTGAAAAGATCGAAGACGATGCATCCAAACCCGCTCGGTTGTTGACCGTGTGGGGCGTTGGTTATAAATTCGAACCGTAAAAACAGCCACAGAGACAAAGAGAAAAAAATCTCTGTGCTCTCCGTGGCTCTGTGGCAGAAACCTAATGAGAAACACTTTATCCCAAACTCCCCTGCTCGTCCGATTCGCACTCGGAGTCTTATTGATTCTCGCTATATCGCTCGGCATCTTCGTCATCATCATGGTCCCGCCGATGAGCGAACTGGGATTGATGGCGTTGTATCTCGGCATCACCGCAATGGTCTCGGCATTGGCGGGATATGCGGCATATCGCTTCGGCTGGATCAATTATTCTCCAACATTACGATGGACATTGCTCGGCGGGTATGCGCTGGCAAGTATATTGACCTTTTTTAACGTGTGGTTCTCAGCACAGATGATGTTCGCCAGCCAGCACGATTTGCTCCTGGCAATTATCTTGTTGGTCTTTGCAGGCGGCATGGCAATGGTGTTGGGATATTTCCTCTCCAGCACAGTGACGGAGCGCATTCACGGCTTGAAGGAAGCGGCTGAAAAACTAGCGCAGGGCGATTTAAAGACGCGCGTACCAATCAAGGGAAAGGACGAAGTGAGTGTGCTTGCTAACGCCTTCAATCAAATGGCGGAACAACTACAAGCCGCCGACCAGAAGCAGCGAGAACTCGATACCATGCGCCGTGACCTGATCGCATGGGTCAGCCATGACTTGCAGACTCCGCTCGCTTCGATGCGTGCCATTCTCGAAGCAGTATCGGATGGCGTGGTGGAAGACCCTGAAACTGTTAAGCGTTATCTCAATACCGCACAGCGTGATGTGCAAAATCTCTCCGCGCTGATCAATGATCTCTTCCAGATGGCGCAGTTGGATGCGGGCGGTTTTCCGCTCAACAAGGCGCAATCATCTTTAGGCGATCTAGTGTCCGATACACTCGAGAGTTTCACAGAGCTTGCAAAACAACAGAACATTGCACTCGAAGGAAACGTTGACCCTGATGTCGACCCCGTCCACATGGATACGCAAGCCATCGGGCGTGTGCTCAATAATCTCATCGGCAACGCGTTGCGGCACACAGTCAAGGGAAGGGTCAGTGTGAGGGTGCGACGCTCAAGTCAGGGCGTGGAAGTGACCGTCAGCGATACAGGTGAGGGCATCCGTGAACAGGATATTCAGCACATTTTCGAGCGTTTTTATCGCGGAGAAAAGTCGCGTAACCGCGGTACGGGTGGTGCAGGCTTGGGTCTTGCCATCGCACGCGGAATTGTCCGCGCGCACGGAGGCGAGATAAAAGTCGAGAGCGAGATCGGCAAAGGCACACAATTCACGTTCCATATTCCGTAGAGCAAACCCTAAAGGTTTGATAAATCTTCAGGGTCTATTTATCTTCATGTAATCTTTTTGTAAGGAAGTTTTTTTAGAATAACGTCAGCAAGGAGATCTGAATAGTGAGACGTTTTTTTTTGGATTACTAGCTTTAATGTTATTTGGATGTTCGACACGAGGGACATCATCACCTCAGAACGACATCCAATCCCAGGCAGACTCCGCCATGCCAAAAAACGCTTCGCTGCCGAACCTGGGACCTGCTCCCGAACTCACGAACGACACCTGGCTGAATGTTGACTCTCCTTTACGTCTCGCCGACCTGCGCGGCAAAGTTGTGCTGATCGTCATGTGGACGTTTGGCTGAATTAATTGTCAACACGTGATTCCTTCGTTGAAGGAATGGTACAGCAAGTACGCTGATGACGGATTGGTCATCATTGGGAATCATTATCCTGAGTTTTCGTATGAAAAGGAACTCGATAACGTAAAGGATGCTGTTGATCGTTTTGGGATCGAATATGCCGTTGCGCAGGATAACGACGGAGTTACCTGGCGGGCATACAAAAACCGCTACTGGCCCACCTTGTATTTGATAGATAAACAAGGGCACATCCGTTACGTGCATATCGGTGAAGGTCGATATCAAGAGACAGAAGAGAATATAAAAGCATTGCTGAATGAGGCATATTAATATCTTTCCATCATGTCACCCTGAGCGCCAGCGAAGGGTCTCTATTATGACATCAGAGATCCTTCGCTTCTCTCAGAAAGACATTACGGTTTATAGGAGAAACCATGACAAACAAATTTAAATCCGTTCCTGTGAAAACATCTGAGATCACACCATATTCGCAATATCTCTCCCGCCGTGACTTTCTTAAAGCCGCGGGTATCGTGACGGGAACTGCGCTTCTCGCGGCATGTGCGCCGTCCGTGACCGAATCAGTTGTCCCTGCGAATGAAGCGCCTGATCTTCCCAAGGGATTGACAGACGAATTGGGAAATCCCGCCAACTCATACGAAGACATCACCAATTACAACAACTACTACGAATTCACCACGGACAAGGAAGGCGTTGCGAAACTTGCACCGAAGTTCAATCCCACCCCGTGGGCAGTGGAAGTTTATGGGCTGGTCAATAAACCAACCACATTCGGCATGGAGGACCTGCTCAGCAAGTTCACGCAGGTGGAACGCATCTACCGCCTGCGTTGTGTCGAAGCCTGGAGCATGGTCATCCCGTGGACTGGGTTCGCGCTGGCAAATTTATTGAAAGAGGTGGAGCCAACCTCCGATGCAAAGTATGTGCGCTTCGAGACGGTCTACCGCCCCGAAGAAATGCCCGGGCAGAAGAGTCCGTTTTACCCGTGGCCCTATCAGGAAGGACTGCGGCTCGATGAAGCCATGAACGACCTGACGATCCTTGCCACAGGTTTATATGGAATGCCCATGCCGAACCAAAACGGTGCGCCGATCCGTTTGGTGGTGCCGTGGAAGTATGGATTCAAGTCCATTAAATCCATTACCAAGATAGAATTGGTTGCCGAACAACCAACCACCTTGTGGAGCATGGTTGGACCAAACGAATACGGCTTTTATTCCAATGTGAACCCGCAGGTGTCGCATCCGCGCTGGTCACAGGCAACGGAACGCCGCATCGGCGAGATCGGTCGCCGTGAGACGTTGATGTTCAATGGCTATTCCGATGAGGTCGCGTATCTGTACGAAGGCATGGATCTGAGCATGTATTATTAGTATGAAGACCTGTGATGCCTGTTGAAAAATATGAAAAAAATCTTCACCCGTTACACCCCACTTCAAATCGCCATGCACGTATATGCATGGTCTGTGCTGGTCATCCTGATCTTTCAATTCTTCACGGATAACCTGACCGCCAACCCCATTCAGGCATTGGAACAGCGCACGGGACGTCACGCGCTCATATTGCTTGTATTATCGCTGGCTTGCACGCCACTCAATACGCTTCTCAAGTGGCCCGAACTTCTCAAGCGCCGCCGCGCACTTGGGTTGTATTCTTTTATGTATGCAACCATCCATGTGTTGATTTACCTTGATCTGGATTACGGACTGGCATGGAGTTTTATCTTGCAGGATGTCATCGAAAAGCCGCGCCTGATCGTTGGTGCCATCGCCTTTCTCATGCTCATCCCCCTTGCATGGACCTCCTTCGACATCTGGAAAAAACGGCTCGGCAAGAACTGGAAACGTCTGCATCAAACTGTATACATTCTCGCCCCCATCGTTGTGCTTCATTACGCGTGGAGCAAAAAAGGCGACCTGTTCGCCTTGCAGGGAGAAATTGTCCGCCCGTTGATTTATGGATTGATCGTTGTCTTGTTCCTGATCCTGCGCATCCCGCAGGTGCGGAGGGGAATCGTATTGATACGGGATCGAATCAAAGGAAAGATTCAAAGGTGGAGTTTACAAGCTAAAACGTCCCCCCAATGATTTCATAAGGGGCACAGCAATGCTGCGCCCCTTCGTGTTTAAAATATTCCCTTCAGGAACAACAGCAAACCAACAATTGCCAGTGGGATGCCAACGATGGCGCCAATAACCGTCAGGCTGACGAGCACGCCGACAATCATCAGCACGATGCCAAGGATCATGGCAACGAGTCGTCCGGTCATTTCGACGATCACAGCGAACAGTTTCCAGATTGCGGCAAAGGGCCAGAGATACCAAGGAATATGTTTTTCGTGTGTTGACATTTCTGCCTCCAAATTTGTTTCATCATAGTATACGCTCACCCGGCGTTAAAGTAGCAATACAAGCCGCATGTTATAATGCCGTCCATGCCAACGAAATCAACAAGTAAAAAGAAAGTTGTGGAAGAACCGGTCATCGAGCCGGAGTTTATTGAAGAGTCTGCAGTCGAACCGGCAGAGACTTTTGCGTTCAAGCGCAGTCACTTTTATGCGGTAATGACCGTTTTCGCCTTCGCGGCAGGCATCCTGCTTGGGTATGTGGTGTGGGGATTTGATCCAGCGGGGAACAGCCCTGTTGTAGTTACGCAGGCTGGAGGTCCCGTGGTTGAAGCACCTGTCACGGAGGAGCCGCAGTTCGTCCGTTATGAAATCGCATCTGAGGGGTTTCCATCCATTGGTCCGGAAGATGCACCCATTACCATTGTTGAATTCAGCGATTACCAGTGTCCATTTTGCTTACGCTGGCATGAGCAGGTCTACGAACCATTGTTGAACGCCTATCCGGGCAAGATCCGATTGGTTTATCGCCACTTCCCACTGACGTCCATCCACCCTGATGCCTTTCCCGCCGCCGAAGCCGCCATGTGTGCCGGTGACCAGAATGCTTACTGGCAGTTCCATGAAAAACTTTTCAGCAGCAGCGCACTGGGCAGTAACGTGTATTCGCAATATGCGCAGGAACTCGGGCTGGATATGACGGCTTTTGAATCTTGCATTACGGAACAGAAATTCAAGGAAGCTGTTCAGGCAGACCTTGATTTTGCCGTCGATCTGGGTGTTCGTTCGACACCTACGTTCTTCATCAACGGCCTCGCCATCGTAGGAGCACAACCGCTCGATATTTTCAAGCAAGTGATCGATAAAGAACTGGCTGGAGAGATACCGTAGAATACCCATTCTCGCTGAGAGCGCTTCAACTCACCTGCACTCCCCGGCACTTGCAACCGAGGCAAGTGTGCGTGCGGTGCAAGTGTCACTTCGTTCCGCTCAGTGCGAGATAATTTTCGGAGGGAAGCAATGAAGAAATTTGTTGCAGTGGCAGGCAATATCGGCGTGGGAAAATCCACATTGGTGGAAATGCTTTGCGTCCGTTTGGGATGGGAACCCTTCTACGAGCCCGTCACTGAAAACCCCTATCTTGAAGACTTTTACAAAGACATGGGTGCGTGGTCATTCCATTCACAGATTTTCTTCCTCACACACCGCCTGCGCTCGCATCACAAACTGGGACAACACCCCAGCTCCGTTGTGCAGGACAGAAGCGTGTACGAAGATGCAGAGATCTTCGCCTACAATCTTTTCCTTCAGGGACACATCAACCAGCGGGATTACCAGACCTATCGCGATCTCTATGAGACGACCTCCCGTCTCCTTCCGCCCCCGGACCTGGTCGTTTATCTACGAGCCTCTGTCCCCACCTTACTTAATCGCATCGAACGACGCGGACGCGACTACGAGCGGACAATCACACCCGAATATCTCCACGGCCTGAACAACCTCTATGAGCAATGGATCGATAACTTCACGCTCTGTCCCGTGCTCTCTGTCCCTGCCGACGAACTGGATTATGTCTCTCATTCCGGGCATCTGCGTCTGATCGTGGAAAAGGTGCAGGATAAGTTAACAGGCAAAGAGGAAGTGGTCTTCGATAAAGAAGAGGTTGCCCGCGCCGCAGCTGATGATTAACACCCCATCCATTGATAATTCGATCTAATAGTACAAAAGACGGCTCTTTTCAGAGCCGTCACGTTTTCATTCAGCAAACAATTCCCACTTGCCGTTCACAAACGGCAGGGACCTCTCTCCAAACCAGCCGAACCGATCCCAGTAATGGCGGTTCCAGATATTATTTCCGAAGGGAGTGCACTCCGCAAGAACAAATTCCTGTGGGAGTGTATCTGCAATGGGACATAATGTCTGGTCGGTATCTACCAACGTGGGCGGGCGTAGGATGCTCCCGCTCAGCGAGTTCGGCAAGCCAGGAGTGGGGAAGCAGTTTGTGTTCCAATCATCCAACCCTCCGTTATCAGGCAGACGACAGAAGGATTGGTCGGGGAATTCAACAACCGAATAGTTGTACGCATCCGCCAATTGTCCGTTGGATTTGATCAAACGGACTCCGTCACCTCCATCGCTCAGGAGCAACCCGGTTTGACTGCCATAAAAGGCCATGCGCTCACCCGGTTTTAACGTAATATTCGGAAGTGTATAGGGGTTGGATCCGATATTGGCTTCATCATCCAGCCTGTACCCGCTCAGGGTAACGTTAACCACACCGTGGTTGATCACTTCGATGTACTCATCATCGGTGTTGACCTTGCCATCACCATTCCAGTCACTACCGGGGCGTGGGACAAACTCGTTGATGCCAAGAAGAGGAGGAGGAGAAGGAGGATTTTGTGGGCGCGGGGTAGATGTGCGAAATACATATGGCGTGGAAGTGGGGCGAGGTAAAATTGACTGATCTTCTGTATCAGTGCTTTTTGCATATCTGTTATCCCCATTATATGTTGCGGTTATAACTTTTGATCCCTCTGAATAAAATCTAACATTACAGCCACCTATACCCGTGTTCTCCGGAGTAGGAGAAAGTGTGATTGCACAAGTTGTATTTGCGCCTGTGATCGATACTGTCCCTGTAGGAGCAACTATCGAATCACCTTTTACAGTAATATTAACACTAATGTAGTCGTAGGTTTTTGCTGGGTCTGGGGATGAGGGGGCGATTGTAATTGAGCTTCCAATCTTAACCTCATGGGTTTCAGTATCTGAACTAGCTGCATGATCTAAATCCCCAGGATTAGGTTCATAATCAGCTTTAATAACTTTGGATCCAAACGAAGCAAACTGTAGAACACAACTACCATTGCCGCCTGAAAGCATAATCGTGCATGTTGGGGTTGAGTTCTGGACTGTGATAACGACTGTTCCTGTTGGTGTTGATAATGGACTGGTAACAGTAACTTTTATTGTAACGTTTTCACCTACGAGAGAATAATCCGGATTATCTGCTGTTATTGTTGTAACTGTTGGTGGTACAACATCATACGCCCAATTTTTCAACCCGGGTGTTCCGTTAATAAAATTAGTGCCTGTCGCGTCAACGACACCAGGAGTACCACTACCACCATATGTGGTCCACATTAGGTCGTTGTCTTCTAGTGAACGGTATCTCTCCATACTTATATTATTTGTTAGTGTCCCTGCAGGCCAAACTCCACCATCTGAATTAACGGTATCTACAAGCGAACCGTCTAGTTTACGCAAGCGAATAATATCCCCGTCATCATTTAACGACCAAGGATAGGATGGAATAAAATTTGCTGAAACACTTGTAGCTAATTCTCTAGTTTCTATTAGGAAATAACTATCACCGTAAATTACTGTCGGTGATGGAAAAGATGGAAAAATAATATTTAGGGTTCCACTTGCTGATACAAGCTGCCAACCACTTATATCTATGGAGCTATTAATATCAGGATTAGGATTATACAGTTCAATCCATTCATCATTTTCTGATGCAACTGTCCCAGCCCAAGCAACTTCGTTGATTAATATCTCCATCGATCCCAGTTTCTGCGGCGCTGCTCGCACCGGCACGCGCACAATCCCCGCCAGCCCGGTCAACAGGCAGACGAGCAGGAAAATGAAAAAAAAGGATCGGGGAATGGCTTTGTGACGGTTCATAAAATTTCGAGAGGCAGGCACGCCCTCAGGACGCTGAGGCAGATGTCCCTGCGCGAGAGGGGGGAGAATATCTTACATTATAACGCCCCCTGATGGTGGAATGTCCAGGTACAAACAGGCTAGCGCGGCTCAACCACCAGTTTGATCGCTGTCCGAACTTTGTCGTCAATCGTCACATCTGCGAATTCAGGCACACAAACAATATCCAATCCGTCATTCTTCAGATATCCGACCGCCAGCACCAGAGCTTTCACAGCCTGGTTCACCGCTCCTGCACCGATCGCCTGTACTTCCGCCCGTTTATGTTCACGGACGACACCCGCAATTGCCCCGGCAACAGCAGAGGTACGGGAGTTTGCAGAAACTTTGATCATCTCCATGGGAACCTCCCAACAATGAGTAAGGGGCTTTACTGAAATCATTGTACAAGATTTACCATTTATATTCAAGCATAAATAAATAGATTGGATGATTCGTAATAGTAGTAGGGGATGTGGATGTTGTGGACAAATCCACCGAACCCCAAGATATGGGGACACTTCATCCGCCTCAAACCGGATTTGGGGCGGATTCGCAAAAAAGCATTTTCCCCACTGTGGATAGATACTGGAAAAATTACTCACACCTTATCCACAAAGGAAGGCACAATTTTCCCTTTTTCCATATCTTGTCGAAACGACATACCATCCCCCCATATATGGGGGGACTCTACAGAGGAAAAACGACCATCTTTTCTGACTTCTCCACAAGGAGAGGCATTTATCCACAAATAACAGCAAGTTATCCACAAAATCGTTGTCTGAACAAGTTGAGCAGGGTGATCTAATCCCCCATATATGGTCATTATCTAAAACCGCTGAAAAGAAGATTATTGACGATCTGTTGTAGTTCGGTTCTCGAAGGGGCTTCAGTGGCTCCTCTTTTACCTTTACCCGTTGTGACCGAATGTGGTAAATAAATCGCCATCACCTCCCACAGGCGTCACTCCACTAAAACGTGGAGTGGCAGAAACTTGACAAAAAAAGGGGGGCACAGGCAAACTCGTGGGACTACCACATCCTTGGGAACTGCCAATGAACCCACAAGAGATGTTTTGCCCGAACATGGATTGTCCGGCAAGAGGACAAACTGGAAAAGGGAACATACACGTTCACAGCCAGAAAGAGAAGCGCTTTATTTGCGATGTTTGTCAGGGCACTTTTCCAACCAGCAAGGGTACGATTTTTTATCGTCTGCGACAAGATCCAAAAACTGTGCTGTGTGTGATCATCTTACTAGCCTATGGCTGCCCACTGCAGGCAATCGTCAAGGCTTTTGACTTGGACGAACGGTCCGAGATTGGCATGAACGCGCAGGGAAACATTGTCAAAGTGTCCATGAGCAGCTTGTCGAGAGAAATCAGCAAGATTTACAGTAAGTGCGGGCGGATGACACTTGCCCCGCACGCAAGTGCAGGTGAATCAAGGTCAAAACGATGATGGGATCCTACTGGATGGCATTGGCGATGGCAGTTCCTGGCCGGTTAGGGTTAGGTGGCGTGGTCAGTCGCAAGCGAGACTTGGATTTGATCCAAGCGTTGGTGGACAAAGTCCGTGCAATTGCGCTTTGTCGTCCTTTCTTACTGGCAGCAGATGGTTTGGCAAGTTACGTCACTGCTTTTCGGATGGCTTTTCGAAGTAAAGTTCCGCACTGGCGAGGCGAAATGGGTCGCTGCAAGATGGTTTCCTGGCCAGATATTGCCATTGTTCAGGTTGTCAAACAACGTGCTGAAGGTGTCCTGACCGTTGACCGACGGATTGTGCAAGGCAGCCAGAAAATGGTAGAGCGCTTGATCAATGCTACTCAAAATGGCAAAGGTGTCATCAACACCGCCTTCATCGAACGGCTCAACCATCTGGTGCGATGAACGCGCACGCTGGCGCGCCGCTCCGATACCCTGGTGGCAGGCATGTATCTCACCGGCTGCCTCTATAACTTTTGCGACGATCATCATAGCTTGCGGCTCAAGCTCTCGGTTGGTTCTTTTGGTTATCATTGGGTGCAGCGCACTCCGGCCATGGCCGCTAAATTGACCGATCACCGATGGACTTACCGTGAATTATTCATTTTCAATGTGCCGCCTCGTTGGTCTCCGCCTATTCAGCAGGGAAGACCTTCCCAAGCCATGCTTGCTTTGGCGCAAAGGTGGTCCAATTGACCACACTTACTGCGGTAACACCCCTCCCACACGGTTTTTGGTAAAAGAGTTATTTTGGGCAAAATTACTCTTGCCTCCTATCCGTTTCAACGCTATCATCATGGTACAGGATTATGGAAAACACGCCATCCACCACCTCGCCTAAAAGAGCGAAGAAACGCAAAAATTCGATTCGAGTCTTGCAATCCACAATCGGTGTTGCAGTTCTGCTCGCCACCCTATTTACTGCCCTGCCCTCGCGTGGACTGGTCTCCGGTGATTTTTACAGCCGCCTGAGCATCATCCTTACCCCGCGCCCCGTGGATGGACTCCAGGTTGCTTCACAACCACAGTTACGGGTGGGGATTGTGGCGGGGCATGCGGGCAACGACCCGGGCGCGGTTTGTGAAGATGCGAATGGGAATGCCATCCTCACAGAAGCGGAAGTCAATCTCAAGATCGCAGCCCTCGTCCAACAGCAATTGATGGAACATAACTTCCAGGTTGACCTGCTGCGTGAGTTCGATTCCCGCCTGAACGGTTATCGCGCGCTTGCCATCGTTTCCATTCATAACGACTCTTGTGAATACATCAACGATGAAGCGACTGGTTTCAAGGTTGCCGCAGCGCTCAGTTCCACCGACCCCAACCGCGCTAACCGCCTCACCGCCTGCCTCGTGGACCGTTACTACCGAGCCACCGACCTGACCTTCCACTCCGGCAGTATTACCGGCGACATGCGCGAGTATCACGCCTTCCGCGAGATCGACCCGAGCACCGTAGCCGCCATCATCGAAACTGGCTTCCTCAATCTCGACCGCGAGATCCTTACCAAACAGCCCGAGCGCGTTGCGGCAGGGATCGTGTCCGGCATCCTGTGTTTTGCAAACAACGAGAATATCGAGCCAGTCAACATCCCCGGATTAACCCCATGAAACCTTTATTCGTAAATGGACGCATCCGCCTCTTTCCCCTCCTGATCCTGCTTCTAATATTCGGAGGCATTTTCCTGGCAGCATTCTGGTTCATGGTGTCCATGGCGCAGGCATACTTCGTACCGCCTCCGTCTGCCCCCACACAGGAATACATGTGGTCGTATGTCGAGATCCCCAAACCTGCGGCAAATAATATTGTCCCGCTTTCTCTTCCTAATGGAACACCAATCAGCGAACAGCCATACATTATTGAAGATGCACCTGTTCCCAACCCTACAGATACTGCCACACCGCTGCCGACCGCCACAGAGACACCCGCCCAGCTCGCGATGGATGTGCTCGCGGACACTCCCACGCCGGAATATGTCGCGCCGAAACCCGTTTATGCCCAATCGTCCTACACCTATGGCGGCTCGAAATACATCCTCGTGGACATCTCCGAACAGCACATGTATGTCTACGAAGGTGATGTGCTGGTTTATAGTTTCGTTGCATCTACGGGCATGAACAACGCCACGCGCGTTGGCACATTTGCTGTGCAAAGCAAGATCCCCAACGCTTACGGCTCCACTTGGAACATTTGGATGCCCAACTGGCTCGGCATCTACTGGGCAGGTGGACTTGAGAACGGCATCCACGCCCTGCCCATCCTGCCCAACGGCGCAACCTTGTGGGAAGGTTATCTTGGCAGACCCGTCTCATATGGATGCGTGGTGTTGGGCACATACGAGTCAAGATTGCTGTATGATTGGGCTGAGATCGGTACGCCCGTAGAAATCCGTTGGTAACGCTCGTCTATTACAGGTAACTTCATGAAAAAACAAGGCAAAAAAAACACCGCGCAGAAGTATCTATTTCTGGGGGCAATGGTGGCTTTTATCTGTATCGTAGTATTTGGCGCCGCGGCATGGACGGCGGTCAATCACCCGGCATTTGCAGCTCTCCTTCCACAATCCCCGGCTCCCGCTTTCACACAGGAGGTACTTTGGGCACAGGTTGAAATTGTTAAGCCTCTTCCAAAGCCTGTGCAAGGGAACCTGACCTCCTTTGTAAGTGAGGATAATTCCACAGCGAACGAGACGCTTCCTCTGCTCGAAGCAGTTCCCACGTCGACGCTTGAACCGTCTCCCTCTCCAACCGACCCGCCTACAGAGATCCCAACCGAAACGCCGACCTCCATCCCCGAACCTACTGAGACGCCTGCGCAACTCTCCATGGAGATCGTGCCTCCCACGCCCACCAGTGCCTATGTCCCTCCCACACCCGGAAAAAAGCCGGTTTATGCCAGCAGCGGCAATGGTACCCGTTGGATTGATGTTAACTTGTCCCAACAGATGGTCTACGCCTATGAAGGCGATGTTATCGTCAATTCTTTTCTCGTTTCCACCGGCACATGGGCGACGCCTACTGTGACCGGTCAGTATAAAATATATGTGAAGTACCGTTCTGCCCCCATGTCGGGTCCCGGTTATTATCTTCCCAATGTGCCATACATTATGTATTTTTATAAGGGATATGGTTTCCACGGTACCTATTGGCATAACAATTTTGGCACGCCTATGAGCCACGGGTGTGTTAATCTGAGGACCGATGATGCCGGATGGTTGTATAACTGGGCATCGGTTGGTACACTGGTGAATGTGCATTATTAGTGTCCCTCATCCCCAACCCTTCCCACATCGGGGGAAGGGATAGGCATAGGGTGAGGGCAAATCACACAATGAGCAAGTCAAATATTTCCCGTCGCGATTTTCTCAAGTTAAGCGGTTATGGCTTGATGGGGATGCTCCTGCCGAACCTTTCTATGAATCCGCCAGCCGATATTTTCGATACCCTTCTGGGGCGCGTCATTGACCGTTCACTTTGGTCATATGATGAACCGGATCGAAAATCAAAGCGGAAAAAACTTTACTGGCACGATCTCACATTCCGCATTACCAACTCCACCATCAGTGAAGACGTGAACGCCTACAACCGTGTCTGGTATGAGGTCGAGGAGGGTGGATACGTTTATTCGGGCAGTGTCCAGCCTGTCCGTACGGTCCTGAACGAACCGCAGATGATCTCATTGAAAGGTGCGTTGGGCGAAGTCAGCGTGCCGTTCACGGATGCGCATTTGGAAGCCGATCCAAATTCAGAACTGGTCTACCGCCTGTACTACGAAACCGTCCATTGGGTGACTGCCAGCGCGGTTCGACCGGATGGGGGTATCTGGTATGCCCTGCTGGACGACAAATTTGAGAAACAATATTTTGTACCGGGGGAACATATCCGCCTCATCCCCAACGATGAGTTGGCTCCGCTTTCAACGGACATTGACAACGCCGACAAACGCATCCAAGTCCGCTTGAACGACCAGCTTGTGCTTGCCTATGAAAAGGACAGGTTGGTTTTCGCCACCCGCACCGCCACCGGCGGAAGACTGCGCAGCGGAACTTATACCACCCCCGTTGGCGATTACATCACCTTTCACAAACGTCCCACACGTCACATGGCAGCCGGTGACCTCGCCGCCAGCGGATTCGACCTGCCCGGCGTGCCGTGGGTGACCTACATAAAAGAGAACGGCACCTCCTTCCACGGCACGTATTGGCACAACGATTACGGACGTCCGCGCAGTCATGGGTGCATCAACCTCACGCCGCAAGCCGCCAAATGGCTCTACCGCTGGACAAATCCCGCCGTGCCTTTGGATAAGGTGTTCGTGTATGGTCATGCGGGGACGAGGGTGGAGATCGTTGAATAAAAAAGCCATAAGGTCTTCACACATTTTTGTGTCATGAAGTGAAGAGAGCATAAGAAAAAAGTAATAACGGAACGGAAAACCGCTTTTTTCAGTTAAACTATTATCATGCTCAATCCACAACTTACTCGCCGCGAATTCTTGAAACTGGCAACCACAGGGTCGCTCGCCTTTGCCTTGAGCGACCTGAAACTCGACCGCGCCCTGGCTGCCTCCCCGGTAACTCAGGGGTTGATGACGATCAGCGGTGTTCCGCTTTATGATGCGCCGACTTTCAAAGCGAACAAGATCTCCAATTTTGGAAAAGACAAGGTGGTGGATGTCACTGCCATTGAAGAGAATGGTGATGAAGGAAATCCATTCAACAAAGTTTGGTATCAAATTAACAACGAAGGGTATACCTATTCTGGTTTGGTGCTTCCTGTTGAAACGCGTTATCAAAAACCATCCTTCGATATTCCCAAGGCGGGGCGTGTGGGCGAGGTCACGGTCCCGTTCAGCATTACAAGGAAGGCGCCTTATGTTTATGCGGAAACCGGTTACCGCGTGTATTATGGAAGCACTCATTGGGTGAAACGGGTTGTCGTTACGCGTGAGGAGAAAAACATCTGGTACGAGATCTATGATGTTGAAGTGAAAAAATATTTATATGTCTCATCGCATGACATGCGGCTTGTGCCATATGATGAGTTGACCTTGTTGTCACCGGAAGTGCCGGGCGAGGAAAAATCCATTGTGGTGGATCGGGAGAATCAATTGGTTACTGCTTTCGAGGGCGAGAAGCTGGTCTTCTCACAGCGCTGTTCGAGCGGCGCGGAGGGGACCGAGACCCCAAGCGGCAAATTCCGCACTTATCACAAAGGTCCCGCCGTGCACATGACAAACCAGGGTGACGCGCTCGAGAACATTTATAATCTTCCTGGAGTGCCGTGGTGCTCGTTCTTTACCGGGGCGGGTCATGCGTTCCATGGAACATACTGGCATAACGATTATGGAATGCCACGCAGTCATGGTTGCGTGAATCTGCCGTCAGAAATGGCAAAGTTTTTGTATCGCTGGACCCTGCCCACGGTCCCGCCGGATGCGGATTACATCCACAAGCCGGGGGAGGGTACGCGAGTCCAGGTCGTCTAAAAGGAGAAGAGATGAATCCCGTTTTTCAGTTCCCAAATTATCTGATCAGGCGTCAGGTCTTTGCGTTGACAGGCAAGTTCCGCTTCTATGATCCGTCGGAGAAGCTTGTGATGTTCAGCGAGCAGAAAATGTTTAAACTGCGCGAAGACATCCGTGTGTATGCGGATGAAAATAAAACGCAGGAAGTGCTGAGCATCAAGGCGCGCCAGATCATTGATTTTTCTGCGGCGTATGATGTGGTGGATACGGCATACAACCAGAAGGTTGGTACGCTGCGCCGCAAGGGATGGAGTTCGATGCTGCGCGATGAGTGGCAGGTGCTGGATGCGAACGACAACCAGATTGGTGTGTTGTTCGAAGACAGCATGGGGATGGCGCTGTTGCGCCGCTTCCTTCTCGGCTCATGGCTGCCTCAAAACTATGACATTACCCTCGGCGAGACGCGTGTTGCCGACCTAAAACAAAACTTCAATCTTTTCCGCTACGAACTGAATCTTGATTTCAGCATGGACCCCACACAGAAACTCGACCGCCGTCTCGGCATTGCTGCTGGGATCCTGCTTGCAGCAGTGGAGGGAAGGCAGAGTAGTTAATGTCGCGCCAGCCTCTTTTCGCCGGTCTTGTTCTTGACGAATTTGGGGAACCCGCTGAAACCGCGCTTGTTGGTGATGAACCCTGTTACGTGGTGGATGATGCAGGCTTTAAACGTCACATCCCTGCTGAACAGGTGGACAGACAGGTGTTGAACGAGATCGCAAAACTGATGAAGGGAAGCGAAGACCTGATCTCCGAACAGACAGCAAAAATGCTCGGTCAGGAGGATGTCTTTACCAAAGCCGCCATCGAACAGCAATTGAAGAACATTGACAAACAGTTCGATCAATTGATGAAGATGGGTATCCCTGAGGATATGCGCGCCTACTTGGGAATGATGGGTTTCAAGGTGGTTATCAATATCCACGGAGAAGTGCTCAGCGTTGACCAACCGGGGTCTGCATCTGGTGATGGCGAGTAATATTGAGAGCGGACAATTGTCCGCTCTTTTCTGTTAGGGTCACCCTGAGCGAAGCAACATTCTGCCCGAAGGGTAAGGGTCTCTCGACAGGTTTCGAGATTCTTCGCGGTGCTGACGCACCGCTCAGAATGACATCCAAGATTAGGACCAACATGCAAAAACAAAACAGCCTTCGTAATTTGCCGCGTAACGTGTGGGCAGTAACGCTCACGTCTTTTTTTACAGATGTCTCTTCTGAGATGCTTGTCAATCTCATTCCGTTCTTCCTTGCGAATGTGCTTGGTGTGCGCACGGCGGTCATCGGGTTGATCGATGGTGTTGCCGAGACGACCGCCAGCCTGATGAAGATCGTTTCGGGCAACCTTTCAGACAGGCTTGGTAAACGCAAGTGGTTGACCGTTGCTGGGTATTCGTTGTCCACGATTGCAAAGCCTTTTCTATATTTTGCGAGTTCATGGGGATGGGTGCTGGGTGTCCGTTTCACGGACCGGATGGGGAAGGGGATCCGCACAGCGCCGAGGGATGCGTTAATTGCGGATTCGATCAATAAGGAACAGCGCGGGCTTGCCTTTGGACTTCACCGCACAGGGGATACGGCAGGTGCCTTCATAGGGCTTGGGATTGCGGCATTCATCCTTTGGTGGCATCAGTCGCAGACATTGTTGCTTGATATTGATACGTTCAAGATCATCGTGTTGGTAAGTATTGTCCCGGCGGTGTTAGCGGTACTGGTCTTGGTTTTGGGAGCGGTTGATGTGGGAGGAACAGGCCAAAGGTCCAGTGGGACGCGTTTAAGTCTTAAGGGGATGGATTCAAAATTCAAGGCATTCCTGCTCATTGTTGTCCTGTTCACGCTTGGCAACTCATCCGATGCGTTCATCCTGTTGCGCGGACAGGAACGCGGGTTGAGTGTGTTGCAGGTGATGGGCATGGTATTGACGTTCAACTTTCTGTATACGATTTTCGCCGGTCCGTTGGGGGCATGGTCTGATAAGGTGGGACGGCGCAGATTGATCCTGGGCGGATGGCTTGCATATGGATTGGTGTATCTTGGCTTTGCCTTTGCAAATGCAGGCTGGCAGGTGTGGACTTTGTTCGCCTTGTATGGTTTGTATTACGCGGCTACAGAGGGTGTGGCAAAGGCGCTGGTTGCAGACTTGGTTTCTGAAACGCAGCGCGGTACAGCATATGGTTTGTTCAATGCCGCTATTGGTATCACAGCTTTGCCAGCCTCAATGATTGCAGGTTTGCTGTGGCAGGGTGTCGGTGCGTGGAGTGGGTTTGGTCCGGCGGCACCGTTCTTGTTCGGGGCAAGCATGGCTTTGCTGGCTGGTCTGGCATTTTGGAGACTCATAAAATGAACCGTTGTGGAATCCATCGGACGGGCGTACAATAACTGACATAAGGAAGATTGATGCATACGAACGAAAGTAATTCCGGAAATAACGAGAGCCAGCCGCCCAGTACGGACGGATTTTACGCGTTGAAACAACAAATAACATCACGCAGATGAGCCATGCTCTTGCGTGATAAATTCACGCAAGGAGGCATTCATGCTCACCATTTACAAGACCACAGAGCAGGGGCTCGAACAATTGGAGACGATGGCGAACGGCACGTGGGTGAAAGCCGTTGACCCGACACCGGATGAGATCGAACAACTTGTCAAATGGGGGGTGGATATCGATTACATCAATTATTCGCTAGACCTTGATGAAATGCCGCGCATCGAACGGGAGGAGGCTTTCACGTTCATCCTGCTTCGCATACCGCACAGCCAGCCCGAAAGTGACATCCCCTATACCACCATCCCGCTTGGCATCATGATCCGTGGCAATACCATTGTCACCATTTGCCGTTACGACAAGGACATGTTCAAGGTGCTTGCCAACGGAAAGTATCGCATGATGAAAACAGGCAAGCGATACCGCTTTGCACTATATATCTTTCTCGAGACAGCCACGCGTTATCTCGCACACTTGCGTGAGATCAACCGCACAACTGAAGCCATCGAAGACCAATTGCAAAAATCCACACGGAACCGCGAGTTGATGGAACTGCTCAAATACCAAAAGAGCCTTACGTATTTTGCAACTGCGCTCCGCTCGAACGAAGTGATGATGGAGCGTGTCCAGCGCATGCAGATCTTCAACTACTACGAAGACGACCAGGACCTGCTCGAGGACGTGCTCACCGAGAACCAGCAAGCCATTCAAATGACCAGCATCAATACCGAGATCCTCTCGAGCATGATGGATGCCTTCGCTTCGATCATCTCAAACAACCTCAACGGCGTAATGAAAGCCCTCGCCGCGCTCACCATCATCCTCAACCTGCCGACCATCGTTGCGTCGTTCTATGGCATGAACGTCAACCTGCCCGGTGAAAGTCATCCGCTTGCCTTTATGTATGTGATCGGCACCGCAGTTGCATTGACCGCCGTTGCAACCTTCATCTTCTATAAACGTGATTGGTTCTAATCTAAATGGAATTGCTCCACAATATCAAAGCGACTCTTGGCGAAGGTCCCGTTTGGGATGCCCGCACGCAGACACTATACTGGATCGACATCCTCAACAAACGCATTTATGCAAATGGGGATGTCTTGCTCACGTTGGATGAAACCATCGGCTGCCTTGCCCTGCGCAAAAGCGGCGGACTCATCTTCACTCAACGCTTCTCTTTCTGGACCTTGGACCTGTATCCCCTCCGAACAGTCTTCCTCTCCGCCTTGACTGACGAACCTGCCAACAACCGCTTCAACGATGGTAAATGTGATCCGCACGGACGTTTCCTCGCGGGTACCATGGACATGGGTGAGACAGACCCAAACGGCTCGCTCTATTCGTTCGATGGAAAATCCGTTACGAAGTTATTGGGCGATGTAACGATCTCGAACGGCATGGCATGGAGTCCTGACCACAGAACCTTTTACTATATCGATACCCCCACGCACGAAGTCAAAGCCTTTGATTATGATCTCGAGGCGGGGACAGTCGCAAACCCGCGCCTGGCAGTGCATATCCCTGATGGATTCGGCTGGCCCGACGGCATGACCTCTGATACGCAAGGCAATTTGTGGATCACGTTGTGGGGTGGGGCACAGGTCACAAAGTGGAATCCAGCCACAGGTCAATTGCTTGAGCGGGTTCCTGTCCCTGCGAAGAACGTGTCATCATGTGTGTTTGGCGGGAAAAATATGAACGATCTGTATCTCACGTCTGCCCGCGTGGGATTGGACGAAGAGACATTGAAACAGTTTCCGCTTACGGGTGGCGTGTTCCGTTTGGAAACAATGGTCGAAGGCATGCCTTTATTCGAGTTTGCGGGGTAAAATCTGGATGAGGAATCATCCACATGTCAAAACGGATCGAATATATTGATATTGCAAGAGGCATCGGCATTTTGCTTGTTGTGTTGGGGCACAACGATTTTGCATATATTTCTCCCTTTGGGTACAAGCTCATTTATTCGTTCCACATGCCGTTGTTTTTTTTCCTTTCGGGGTATTTTCTGAACACAGCCATTCCCTTCATTGAATTCTTCAGGAAACGTTTTCACTCCCTCTTGAAGCCATATCTCTTCACGATCTTCCTGATCTATTTCTTTCAGGTTTCGTTCAACAATATGAGTTTTGCAACAGCAATCAGGAGGATCGTCAAATCGCTCTACGGCGCGGGGCATTATATTGATTGGGTGCAGTTATGGTTCCTGCCTCACTTGTTCCTGGCAAGTTTATATGCATTCCTCTTCTTTGCGATCTTTGGAAGAGGGAACAATCGTTACGTCCGCTGGGCGGCGCTTCTGGTCACACTGGGAGTTTCAAGTTTCTTCCTCAAGGATTTTTACCCCTTCACCCTTTCGGTGTTGGGAAAACAATATGAGTTGTTCGGACTTCCCTTCAGTCTTGACCTTGTCCTATTGAGCGGTTTTTTCTTCATCCTGGGCAGTGTGGTGCGGCAGGTCACTTCTGCCAAGACGTTCGAGAACATCTACCTGTTGATCGGCACGGGTATTGTGTCGCTGTTGCTGGTTTATTTCTTCGAAGCACGCAATGATTTCAACACACGTACGTACGAATCCTATATTGTCAATACGATGGAATCAATAGCGGGTATCCTGTTCGTGCTTGCGTTGTCCCGCCAACTCGAATTGCGGACAAGTCGTCTCGCATCCCTCTTCAAATACTTTGGACAACTATCCCTGTTCATCCTGCTGTTCCATGTCCCCATTCAGGATTATTGGGGACAGAAGGTGTTTGCAGTGGTAAGCAACCAATCACTCTCCATCTGGGTGGGATTCTTCATGGGCGTGGCTGGTTCGGTCTTGATCTACGAATTGTTCATCAAGGCAAACCCGATTGCCTCATGGTGGTTTGGGCGGAAAATGGAAATCCCTGCAAAAAAGGAGAAAGGGTCTGTTTCGTCGGGTACAATGTGATTGAGATATTGTTGACAAGAAAAGTGGACAAATGCCAAAGCCAGTAATTCTTTCACTTGATGATGACCCTTCCGTATTAAATTCCATCGAACGCGACCTGCGTGCCCATTATGGGCAGGACTATCGCATCCTGCCGATCAATGAGGGCAAAACGGCATTGGAATATCTGACCAAAATGAAACAGCGCAATGAAACCGTCGCGCTGTTTTTAGTTGACCAGCGCATGCCCGTGATGAGCGGGACGGAATTCCTGGAAGAAGCTCTCAAATTGTATCCCCAGGCGAAACGGGTATTGCTTACTGCGTATTCAGACACGCAAGCCGCGATTGATTCGATCAACGCCATCGGACTCGATTACTATTTGATGAAACCCTGGCACCCGCCGGAGGAAAAACTGTATCCAGTGTTGGATGAACTTCTGGGGGATTGGAAGGCACATGTCCGTTTGCCGTATGAGGGCATTCGCATTGCAGGGACCTTGTGGTCGTTGTCGAGTCATCAAGTCAAAGATTTTCTGACGCGGCATCAGATTCCGTATCAATGGTTGGACATCGAAAAGAATTCCGATGCGCGTTCACTGGTGGAAAGTGTTTCACCCGAATCCGCAAAACTCCCGGTCATCTTCTTCCCTGATGGAAAAGTCCTCATCCAACCTGATCTCAAAAAACTGGCGGATAAGGTTGGCTTGCAAACAAAAGCCGAACTTCCCTTTTATGACATCATCATCGTTGGGAGCGGACCCGCAGGTTTGGCTTCGGCGGTGTATGCAGGTTCGGAAGGTTATAGTTGCCTGGTCATCGAAAAAGCCGCGCCGGGTGGGCAGGCAGGGAGCAGTCCAAAGATTGAGAATTATCTTGGTTTTCCAAGCGGCATCTCTGGTGATGATCTAAC
The DNA here is from genome assembly GCA_964436455.1 of uncultured Anaerolinea sp. Classification (GTDB taxonomy): domain Bacteria; phylum Chloroflexota; class Anaerolineae; order Anaerolineales; family Villigracilaceae; genus Defluviilinea. The sequence continues at coordinate 45,022 of CAYTDB010000019.1, forward strand.
GCGCCGCGCGGTTTCGCAGGCAAAAAGATTCGGCGTGGAGATCCTATCGGCGCAGGAGGCAGTAAAGGTGGAGGTCAAGGACGCGTATCGCATCGTCACACTGGCTGATGGCACGGAGTTATCCTGTCATGCTATGTTGGTCGCGACGGGCGCGTCCTTCCACATGTTGAAGATGCCGGGCGGCGACAGGTTGACCGGCGCGGGAATTTATTATGGCGCGGCGTATACCGAAGCGATGAACTATAAGGACAAGAATGTATTCGTTGTTGGCGGCGCAAATTCGGCGGCACAGGGTGCCTTGTATCTTACGCGCTTTGCACGCAAGGTTACTGCCTTGATCCGTGGACCGCAGCCAACTGCTTCGAAGTATCTTGTCGATGCGATGGATGAGAATGAGAAACTTGAATTGATGTTAAACACTGACCTGGTGGAACTTAAAGGCGAAACATCTCTTGAGCAGATCGTTGTCCGCAATACGGTTACAGACGAAACAACTACATTCGATGCAAATGCGTTATTCGTGTTCATTGGCGTTCGTCCACAAAGTAATCTCGTTGCGGATCTGGTGAAACGCAACGAAAAAGGATACATCTACACTGGCACCGATCTTATTGTGGATAACAAACCGCCTCAGGGCTGGACCTTGGAACGGATTCCGTTCCTTTTGGAAACATCCATGCCTGGAATTTTTGCTGCAGGCGACGTGCGCTTCGGCACCAATCATCGAGTCGCGTCCGCGGCTGGTGAAGGTGCGATTGCCTTTGCTTTGATGAAGGAATATTTGAAGTCGTTGTGAACAGCATCATGTCATTTTCTCGAAGGACACACCTGCACCCATCGCAGGTGCGGTGTCGGGACGATGTGATGGAGCGTTCACAGCGGCCGAAGAATCTCATGCTCTCTCGAGAAGAGACTCTCTGCTCAGAGTGACATCGCGAATTATTATGAACCTCAAGGATCTCCGCAAATCTCCGTTATTTGAAGGCTTGTCTGATGGTGAGTTACAGCAACTCATGGACAATGCCAAGCCTGTCTCTTTGCACGCGGGACAGGTGTTGATGAAACAAGGCGATTCTGGAAATACGGCTTATGTCGTGGTCAATGGGGAACTTGAAATAACGAAACAATCCGGTCAATCCATAATAAAAATCGATGTGAGGGGCTCTGGCGAGATCATTGGCGAGATGGCTTTGCTTTCCCAGTCGTCTCGTTCCGCCACCGTAACCGCAGTGACTGATTGCGAGACTCTCTGCATTTCAAAGGAAGTATTCGACACTTTATTGTCTACAAGCCCTTCTGCGGCAAAGGCTGTTTTGCATTGGATCATGGCAAGGTTGAGTCAGAACGATGCACTGCTCCACCAGCAGGAACGGATGGCTGCTTTGGGAACACTCAGCGCGGGGCTGGCGCACGAGTTGAACAATCCTGCCGCGGCGGCGCAAAGAAGCGCATCGCTTCTGAAGGAAACCCAAGCCAAATGGATCGATCTTACACACCAGATTGAAGCAGTTGCCTTCAAAGAAAATAGAATGGAATGGCTTGGCAGTTTCATACAGGATGCGGCGCGTCGGTTTGAGTCGCAGGTAAAGCACAAGGCATTGGAAAAGATCGATTTGGTGGATCAGTTTCAGGCTTGGCTGGATGCGAACGGAGTTGAGTCTGCCTGGGAGCTTGCGCCGGCAATGGTCAATTTTGGATGGAATGTCGAGTCCCTTGAAAAACTGAAGGAAGTGACATTCTTTGATTTATCCATCCGATGGCTGGGGACAGGTTGTGTGATGAAAGGATTGTTGTCCGAAGTCCAGCAAACGACCGAACGGATTTCGCAGATCGTGCAGGCGATGAAGGCGTATACATATCTCGATCAGGCACCATTGCTTGAAGTGGATGTACATGATGGGTTGGAAAATACGCTGATCATCATGCAGCACAAGTTGAAACAAGGTGTGACGGTCAAGCGGGAATACTCAGCAAACCTGCCTCACATAGAGGCGTATGCCAGCGAGTTGAACCAGGTATGGACGAACATCATCGATAACGCGGTCGATGCAATGAGCGGCAAAGGCGAGATTGTTTTGCGGACGTATGAAGACGACAGGCATGTGATTGTTGAGATCATTGATAATGGCCCCGGCATCCCTGAAGAGATTCGATCGCGTATCTATGAGCCATTCTTTACAACCAAGCCTCCGGGGAAGGGAACGGGGTTGGGCTTGCATATTTCTCATGACATTATTGCAAATCGGCATCATGGACAGTTATTGGTTGAGTCAAAGCCGGGCGAGACAAAGTTCAAGGCAGTTTTACCAATTCAGATAAGAGGAGAAAAGAATCATGAGTAACGATCACGACCAGAAGCTGACAAACATTTTAAAGTCTGCAAATACGGTTGCGAGTGTTGGACTTTCATCCAACCCGCAAAAGGAAAGTTATGGCGTCGCATTGTATTTGAAGGAACAGGGATACAAGGTGATTCCGGTCAACCCCACGGCAACGGAGATCATGGGCGAAAAGGTCTGTTCGAGCTTGTCAGATATTTCTGAAAAGGTGGATGTAGTGCAGGTTTTCCGCAAACCGGAGGATGTGCCGCCGGTGGTGGAGGAAGCCATCAAGATTGGTGCAAAGGTGATCTGGATGCAGGAAGGAATCGTTAATTACGAAGCCGCCCGAAAAGCGGAAGAGGCAGGGTTGCAGGTGGTGATGGATGCCTGCATGCGTGCCTCTCACCGACGGTTAAATATTGGTCTCAAATCTGGGAGTGGCGTTTAGATCGCCATCTTGTACACTGCAACTAGGATCGTAAAATCTGCTGCCATGTGACCAAATACTGGTGCAAGTAGTCCGCTATCTTCACGCATGACCTGTCTCCAGAACCAGCCTGCAAGGACAAGCATGCACAAACCGAAGACAATAGATCCTGTTTGAACCTTGTTGATCAGCACCAATCCGTGAAAGCCTGCATACATAAAATCAGATGTTTGCAGGCTTTTTGGTTTGCTTCCCAGATAACCGCGCCAGAAATATTCTTCAATGAATGGGTTGATCAGGGAAAAGTATGCGATGAACAGAATCCAGTTGGATGCATTCAATCCGAGTGCGCTTACTTGCTCAGCCAGATCACTGGCAAATCCAAAAATATCCCATAGAAAATATAAAAACACCCCGCTGCTTCCGCAGAGCAAAACGCTGAGAAGTATCCACTTGAAGTTGTTGCTTGTCAGAAGAATTTTGATCTGGATGTTTGGCTGGGCAATGAAAAGTGAAACAATGATTGCGGTGTGGTATCCCAGCAACGCGCCCCACGCGCTGTGAAAGACAAATAACCCTATGCCCACTGTGAGATACGCCAGAATCGGCGCGATCCATTTCATGTGACTTGTGTGATGATCGTGCTCTTTGCTCCTGCATCCATCAGGGATTTGGAGATTGCCTCTGCTTGCTCGGGATGTACCAGCGCGATCATATTTCCGCCGCGTCCTCCTCCGCTCATTTTTGCTCCCAACGCCCCGGCTTTTCGCGCCGCCGAAACCAACCTGTCGAGTTCAGGTGATGAAACGGTCATTTCCTGAAGAAGTGCATGATTTTGATTCATGAATTCACCGAGTTCTATCATCACTTCGGCTTCGCTCAGTGCAGGTTTTCCTCTTTCGATCGCTTCACGCGCCTGCCGTGCGATTTCTCCAACTTGGTCGAACACCCCTTCCCATTTCTCTTTGTCGGCTTCCCATAGTTTTCGGACATCGCCTACAGATTCTCTTGTGGGCGCATTTATACCCGTATCCCCAATGACAATCGTAAACGGGTGGCCAACCTTGAACGTTTCGATAGGGTGACCTTTTACAAAGTAAACAGGCTTTGAATAGGTGATGACAGTATTATCAATACCCGATGGTGTGCCGTGATGAATCTTTTCGATTTCATAAGTGAATGTGTTGATTTCATCATCAGTCATCGGGTAATCGAGATATGATGATAAGGCGCGGGTTAATGCAACTGTCACTGCTGAGCCAGAGCCGAGTCCTGATGCAACGGGGATGGTGGAGGTGATGTTAATTTTGAGATTGGGGAAATGTCCCTCACCCCTAGCCCCTCTCACGCGGGGAGAGGGGGAAATGCGCGAGATGAAGAAAAAGTTGTGGATGACCGTGGCAAGTGGATGGTCGGAGGGGAACGTGTTGAGTTCGGCGTGGAGGTGAATATCCGGGGCATCGATCCAGATGCCGGGGCGGTCTGAATCGGTCACATCCACATCCGCATGGACCTGTATGACAGGCACTGCCAGCGCGGGGCGTCCATACACAACGGCATGTTCACCAAATAGAATGATCTTGCCGGGTGCAGAGGATACGGTCATGTATATCCTACGATAAATAGAAAACTGCGATCACAGCCAGCCCCCAAAGTAAAACAGTGATCTGTAACGGGCGGTCTTTTAATGCCACTTCGTCCGGTGCGCCCGCCTCATGACCGGTTTGAATGAGTTGTAAATAACGGAAGATTCCATAGACCACGAAGGGAATCGTGAGCATCATGGTGTGGTTTTCGGGCAGGTTGGGGGCGGAGAAGGTGTAAAGGGAATAGGCAACGATGGTCGTGCCTGAAACGATGGTGATGTATTGATCGAGCAGCGGAATGGTATATCCATCCAGAACTTTGCGGTGTGCGCTGGCTCCACCTGAAAGCAGGTTCATCTCGGCGCGGCGTTTGCCCAAACCAATATACAACGAGAAAAGCACAGTAATCATATACAACCAGGGCGAAAAACGCTCAACTGTGATCAACGTGACACCAGCTCCAACCCTTAACACAAAGCCCGATGAAATGATCAACACATCCAAGATCGGCACGTGTTTGAGCCAGCGTGAATACAGCAGGTTGATGACAAAATACATTGCGATAATTCCTGCGAAGAATGGCTCGAGCAGATACCCAAGCCCCAATGCTGTCAGTGCAAGGACAATGGCGGTGATCAATGCAACATTGACAGGTAATTTGCCCGAAGCCAGCGGGCGTTTTTTCTTTTCAGGATGTTTGCGGTCTGCTTCAATATCCGTGATGTCGTTGAATAGATACACCGAACTGGAGATCAAACAAAACAGTAAAAAGCCCTCCAATGTTTTCAGGAATGGTTCACGCAAAAATAATTGCTTGTCAAAGATCAATGCAAAAAAGACGAAGCCGTTCTTCGTCCATTGATGAAGGCGCATGGTTTTGAGCAGGTGTTTGAGCATGTGAGTATTTTACCTGATGCAAGTACAATAGGCACATGCCAAAAGTTCGATTGGATGTGTTACTCGTGGAGCGCGGACTTGCCGAATCGCGTGCGAAGGCACAAGCCCTCATCATGGCGGGACAGGTGCGCGTTGCGGATCAGGTCGCTCTGAAACCTGCCACAACCGTGGAAGCCAAAGCCACGCTGACAGTGGATACCGGCCCGCGTTTCGTTTCAAGAGGTGGCGAAAAATTGGATGCCGCGCTTGAAGCTTATGCCATCGATGTGAATGGGCTTGTCTGTGCCGATGTGGGCGCGTCCACTGGCGGCTTCACGGATTGTTTGTTGCAGCATGGCGCGGCGAAAGTCTATGCCATTGATGTGGGGAAGGGCATTTTGCATTGGAAGTTACGCAAGGATAAACGCGTCGTTGTGATGGAGCAGACGAACGCGCGATTTGTGGAGTCCTTGCCGGAGCAGGTAGGTTTAGTAACGGTGGATGCATCGTTTATTTCGTTGAAGATTTTGTTGCCAGTCGTTAAACAGTGGCTCTTTCTTCTTTCTTCTTTTGATGAAGGAAAGACGAAAGAAGAAAGAAATGATATCGTTGCCTTAATCAAACCTCAATTCGAAGCAGGCAAAAAGGATGTTTCGCGCGGCGATGGGGTGATCCGTGACCCGGAAATTCACAGGCAGGTGTTGCTCAATGTTCTGGGCTTTGCGCAGCAGGAGGGATTTCAGATTCGCGGGTTGATCAAAAGTCCGCTGCTGGGACCGAAGGGAAATGCAGAGTTCCTCGTATGGCTGAATCAGATTCAAGGTCAGGGGAGAGGCAAAGAGATTGATCAGTTGGTAGAGCAGGTGCTGGAAAAATCATAATGAGATTGACTCATCAGATGGCGAAGTCCCTCTGGTAAAATCTTGCCCATGTCACCATCATCCACCGATTCAGAATTCAATGTCCACAACCCACAACCGCTGCTGATCGTGATCTCGGGTCCATCGGGCGCAGGGAAGGATACCGTGATGCAACGCATGCAGGAGCGCGGACTGCCGTTCCATTTTGTTGTGACGGCGACGACGCGCGAGAAACGTGCGAATGAGGTACACGGCAAGGATTATTTCTTCGTGTCAAAGGATGAGTTTGCCCGCATGATCGACGAAGATGAGTTGATCGAGCATGCCATTGTGTACGGCGATTACAAAGGTATTCCGAAACAACAGGTGCGCGAGGCGCTGGCAAGCGGAAAGGATGTTGTGATGCGCATCGATGTGCAGGGCGCCGAGTCGGTGCGTAAGATGGCGCCCGAGGCGTTACTGATCTTTATTACAACCGATAGCGAAGAGGAGTTGGTGCATCGCCTTGAAACGCGCAAGACTGAAACTGCCGATTCACTTGCCATCCGTATTGCGACCGCACGCAAGGAGTTGAAGCGAGTGGAGGCGTTCGATTACGTGATCATCAACCGCGATTTTCATTTGGATGAAACGGTGGATGCGATCCGTGCCATCATCGTTGCGGAACATCACCGCGTGAACCCGAGAAAGGTTTCCTTGTGAACGAGTATCCCATTCAAGACGCGCCTCAGCCCCAACCGCAACCAGTGCGCGTGGCACTGCCTCAAACCGCCCCATATGTGACGTATGCCATCATTGGCGTTACTGTTTTCATTTATATTTTGCAGTTGGCAACCCAGTTCCTGATCCAGGTTGACTTGCCTGTAGTGTTCTTTCTCAAGGTTAATGAATTGATCCGCGAAGGACAGTTCTGGCGTTTGTTGACACCTGCCCTCGTACATGGATCCATTACCCACATCGGGTTTAATATGTATGCCTTGCTGTCCTTTGGAACAGGACTAGAACGTCACTTTGGACACAAGCGGTTTTTGGCGCTTTACGTGCTTGGGGCGTTTACCGGGAATGTGATGTCGTTCCTGTTCGTGAGCAACAACTCTTTGGGAGCGTCAACAGCGATCTTCGGTTTGCTCGGGGCTGAGGGAATTTTCCTTTATCAGAATCGCAAATTGTTCGCCGGTCAGTTCAGGAGCGCAATCGGAAACATTATCTTTATTGCGGCGATCAATCTTTTCATTATCGGTTCTCTTCCGAACATTGACAACTGGGGTCATATCGGTGGTTTGCTTGGCGGAACGATGTTCGCGTGGTTTGCGAGTCCGCTGTGGGCAATTGAGGGAATCCAGCCCATGCTCCAGTTGGCGGACAAACGGTCCGACCGTGATGTGGTTACTGGTGCGATATTGGTTTTATTGTTTTTTGGCGGGTTGGCGGTATGGGGGATAATGAGGTAAACAACTCCAAACCCTTTTGAATTGGGCGGGTTATATAAAACAAAAAATGAACGCGTGGACAATTGCTCAAGTTGTGTTCTTTGCCCTGGGTATGCTGGGTGCCTATCTCGGGGATAAGTATTCCATATCCATCTTGCTGTATGGCGGCATATCCCTGTTTGGGATAACCGCCATTTTGATCGGCATGGAGGCGGCGATCACGCGGCGTATTGTGCTGGGACGCAGGCGCTATAACGAAACTTATGTAGGCTTTGCCGCCTATGCCCAGAGGATGCAGTTCATGATGGTTGGCGCATTCTTCATCGGCGTTTCGTTCCTGGCTTATTTTGATACGGGTCGCGACATTTTTCTACAGCTTATCCGCCGTCCCTGGTCGGTGTTGATAGTCATCGGTTTTTATTGCCTGATGCAATCTGTGATCGCTTTTTCAGGGGATGAGGAGGCAAAACAGGGGGAGCGTTGGGTTGTGATGTTGTACCTGCTCACGTGCTGCATATTGCCCGGCGTGATACTGGTCATGATCGGTTTGGGGTTTATGGCGATTGGTCTGCTTGACCTGACAGCGCCAGCCGTGTTCGATAGATTAGGTGGGGGATTTTTGGAAGTGTTATACGGGGTTGGGAATTAGTTTTTATTCTCAAGTAATTTCGTTAAAAGGTTAATTTGCTCCTGCTGCATGGCGACAAGTTCCGCCCATTGTTTGTCGCGCAGTTTGTCCATCTTGGCGTGCAGACTGGCGATCTCCAGTTCTGCTTTCAGGTTGATCTCGTAATCATGTGCCGCGTCGAGCCTATCCTTGGCGGCTTGTCGGTTCTGTGACATCATGATGACCGGCGCCTGAACGGATGCCATCATGGATAAAAACAGGTTGAGCAGAATATAAGGGTATGGATCAAAGGCCGCGTTGTGTTTTGCAAGTATGAATGAATTCAGTATCACCCATGCCAGAAGGATGCACCCAAAGATAATGATGAACGTCCATGAGCCGCCGAAGGATGCCACGCGATCTGCAAGGCGTTGACCAAAGGTGAGCTGTTCGTCGAACTCTTTGTTGATGTTGCGGGAAACGTGCGAATGCTGAAGAATGCGCCGGATCATTTCCTGTTCGCGCTTTGTGAGATTATTGATCTTCTCCAAAACAGGATTCTTGAATTGTTCCTGGTTGTTCATTTTTACCTGCCTTTAAAAGACGCCACGGATTACACAGATTAATTCGTCAGAGAGTGTTTAAAAAGCCAGAAGCAAACCAGTGTAGTATGTCATTCTAAGCCGTGGAATGGCGAAGAATCTCTGGTTAGCCCATAAGATTCCGGTTGGGAAGAGAGATTGTACAGCGGGTGAGGGACATACAACGAAAGAACCCTGACAGGGGCAAGGCAGGCATCGCACAGAAAGTAATGGCATTGCCTGGCGCTTTGTGCTCACGCCCAAAGACTGGTTGGGCAGGACAGCCCATGCAACCCCAGATCCTCGATCATTCTTTCTCGCAATGCAGTCACAGCTATACCTCCTGTATTGAATGGTTGTTCGACACAGTTAATATAGCCCTGTCTGAGTCTTTATGATTTGTCTATGGCAGGAATTCTGGACGGGAAGATCTGCGCGAAGCGCTTAGTTCAAGAACTGCAAAAATGCCTCGTTTTGCCCCTTTTTGGGGGTTATAAGACGTCGTAGTAGGGTTAATTTCATTTTGAATCTAACAAGCCGCGAATACATCCTTCAACTCTGTATATGCCAGCACTTTGGGTTCGGGGGTGTCGTCATCGTCGGGCCAGCGCACCAGCCGAATCTCCCCGTCACTGATTTCCAATCCGGTCACATCTCCATCCAGGAAGGCACAGCAGCCCGTGTTGAAGTAGCTGGGTTTCTGGAGTTCGATTACCGGCAGATCTTTCGAGGGAAACCGGTTCTGTGCCAGCACCCACTCCAGTTCGGCGGCAAGCCTTGCAGTTTCCTGCTTCTAATTCTCATCATCGGGGTGCTTTAAAGATTTCTTCTCGGCTTCCATAAGAGCTTTGCGCGTGGTTTCTTCATGGGATTTTGACTTGAAAACTGGTCGGTGTGTGTGCCCGGCGATCAGAATCACTTTATCCTGCCCGCTGGACCATGAGTACATGGCATGATCGTGGTCATGGCGCAATTCAAAATCCCTGGCAGGAGTGTTCAGACGGATCTTGAAAGTCCGCTGGATCGGTCGCCAGATGTAACGCACTGTAAACCGCGATAGAGGTGCGATTTGTTCAGAGTCGAATGTGCCCTGATGCCCATGGACCAGGAAGAGTCTCCCCAGTTCCTCCTCTCCATTCCGGATGTGCAGGATAATAGCTTCGCGCACCTTAAGATGTCCGCCTTTCAATGCTGGCGCGAGTCATTTCTCCACCAGGTCCGGATGACTCCAGATGTCATCGTGATTGCCCCACACGCGCAGGTAGCGTCCCTCGCGGTGGAATTTGCCCTCCAATTCCAAAGTATGTTCGTAGGCTTTCATGACCTTGTCCGGCCACTCCTCCCATAACTCTTCGACATCTCCCAACTCAATGAGCGTGTATTGCAGACGGTCATAATAAGCAAGCGCAGCATTGTAGGCACGCTCGCAGATATGGAAATCGTCCGCGCTATCGCGGTTACCCTTGTGCAGATCCGAAAAGATGACGTATTTTGCGCTGCGAATATCGATCACAGCCGGACCTTCCGCCTGCTCCTGCTCCATGGCGCGCTGGAAGGCAGCATCCAGCGAAGTAGCGATGGTCTGTTGGTGCGCCAGTCAAACTGTCAAGGTGGTAAAGGTGAAAGTCCCAACATTCAAAGGTCTAGCAAACCGGAATGACCCCAAGTCATGCGCAGTGGTCAGCAATGATCTCGGCGAAGCGTTGATCGGGGAAAGAGCAGGTCAGGTATGGAGCTGCGAAATACACGATACACTTCAGAGTGCCGACGTAGTCAGTAGATACGGAAGGCTACATGCTAGCGGTCGCCATGCGAGACCGACAGCAACTCTGCGCAGTCCAAGACCCTAGACATGCTCGGAAACATCTTGCGCGGGAACTGGGAGAGCCCCTGTCCGCCCACAGGTAAGAAGAGTGGGCTGCATTGGGAAGTCCAAGGACGTAAGCCAATGATATACGGACAAGGGCAGTCGGATGGCGATATAGTACCTGAGAAGTCCCTGAACAACCTGCAAAGGGCGGAGGGGATGGATGGAAGGTCGCCAGTCAAGGGAAATGCGCAAGAGCATCCATCTCCCCGGACCAAGCGCCGGACTGAAGAGATGCAGATGATGCTGGTGCGCATACGAAAGGCGATATGTCACAACGCCTAGGCGTCACTACCCAAGATAGGAGCCGAGTGCGGGAAAGCCGCTCGCTCGGATCTGTGAGGGGGGCAGCCAGTAATGGCTGTCCCTACCTCGACAAGTTTGGTCAAATTTTTCTGCATGATCTCCTCCGTAATTCGTTTAACCTTGATTGTTGACTTCTTGTTATGTCATGCTGATCGGAGCGAAGCATCTCTACGATTGAAATCGAGACCCTTCGCTAACGCTCAGGGTGACAAGTTGTAAGGTGATTCAAGTTAACATGAATAAACTCGTTCTTTGCAAGTACTTCTCTTTTATGGTAGGTATCTACCAAAAGGAAATCCATCTTCATCTGCTTATCTTTTCCAGCCATCCATTAACACGAGCAATGCATTGCCACCCAGCAGCTTTTGAATCTCCTCCTCATGATACCCGGCAGCCAACAGTCGCTGTGTGAGGCGAGGCAGTTGGGAGGCATCCTTCAAATCATCCGGCGGATCGGTGAAACCGTCAAAATCGGAGCCGATGCCCACATGGTCAAAGCCAGCCACGTTTACGAGGTGATCGATCGTCCGGACGATGAAGTTGATCCCCCGTTTGTTCTCGCGCGGCATCAGCCAGAAGTTCATAAAAATGACACCGATCAGCCCTCCGCTATCGGCGATCCGCTTGATCTCCCAATCCTGCAGGTTATAAGGGTCTGGATTGATCTCATACGCGCCCACATGCGAAGCAAGGATCGGTGCCCGGTTCCCTACAACATCATAGATTTGGGTACGGGCAGGAGGCGTGCTGTGGCAGACATCCACCAACATCCCCAATTCCACCATTCGCTCCACAACCTGCTTACCAAATTCCAGCAAGCCCATGGAAATATTTCGTTCCCCCTGGAACCAGTTGAACTTCTGGATCGACTCGGGCCAGGGAAAGCAGGGATGTACCAATTCATTTTTGAAAAAATGTGCCAGGATCATATACGCCGCGCCGCGCTCGAAGAGCTTGTCAAGGTTCTCCAGCTTGCCATCCAGGCAGTGACCTCCCTCCAGGCAATGGATCATCGCGATCGGGCGGTTCCCCCTTTCTTTGAGAATCCCAGCCAATTCACTGGCAGAGTGTGCAAAGCGGATCAGGTTTCGACCCGTTTGCGGATCGCGTGCTTTGTCAACCTCCTCCTCGATCTCGTCCATCATTTGCATGGTGACATCGAAGTACGGGCGTTCATAGATTTTTTTCCAGGTGTTGGGCATCAGATAGCGCATCCACCGCAGTGGTGGACATTCATCCACGATGCCCCTTTCCGGCGCATAGATCACTGAGAGTAGTGCGTCAACGCCGCCCTTGTGCAACCGGTTATAGTCGGTCCGTACGCTAAATGGATCAAATGCCCGGCTGGAAGGATACAAACGGGAAGTCAGAGCACGGTGAAACAGGGAAACATTTAAAGATGGGTGAGCATGCAGATCAACCAGCGTAGATTTGAAATGGATATCGTCCCATTGTGGGGCAGTAATAACTTCCATTCGATAGTCCTCCTTGTCGATAAACAGCATCCCACCTGTCACTGTATAATTTGAGGCAACGTGAAGCAATAAGGAGATGATTACTTGAAACGTTTCTCAATTCTTGCCCAAATACTCGTGCTTGCGTTGACTATCAGTGCGTGTGGTGCTTCGCCACAAACTGTACCCACGATCAACCCGGTTGACCTGCAAAGCACGGCGGTCTCTGCCGCACTTACGATATTGGCAGAAACTCAAGTCTCCATCCCGACCGCTACACCAATTCCACCAACAACAACTGTCACGGATACACCAGTGCCTACAAATACTTTCATCCCCCTGCCAACCGCGGGAGCAGTTTTTACTCCGAATCCCGGAGGGAGTTCCGATTCGGGAGATCCGTGTATCAATAAAGTCCTGCCGGGCAAACTAACGGGGAATCCGATCAAGATCCGCATCGACAATCCAACAAAGTCAATAATCAATCTTACTATTTATCTACAGTCAGGTAATCCGCAGGGAGTATGTGGCTACCGCGGCTATACACTCCCTGCACAAGAATCTCTTGTCATTACTGACCTGGTGGAAGGCTGTTATTCCCTTTGGGCGTGGAACCCCGATCCAAAAGACTATTTCATGGTGACAAACGGAACCAGCTGCCTTAATACTTCCAATAGCTGGACATTTGATATTGTCCCCAACGATAGTATCAAGCTTAGGGAATAGGTTTAGCCACCTTCGCACTCAATGATTAGATCGTTGAGTTAAAGACTAATTTCTCCACAACCCATCTATCGTACAACTTGCACTTCCTCTCCCAGCACACCTTCCTTTTGGTAGCGGGTGAAAAGCTGTCCCCAGGGAGTGGTTTCCTGCCAGGTTTCAGCGATGTGTTTGAAGCGCAGGGGCCACTGGAGATGGTCGTGACCGAACTCCGAGACGAAGATCGGGATAGCCACAAGCGGGGTATGCATAATCAGGGGTTGCAGGAACTTGGTCGGTCCATACCATGCCAGCCACGCCAAAAAGCCGTGGAAATTGCTGCCCACTTTGAATCCCCAATTCTCGTTCGCCGCGTCGACATCGCCCACGATCTCGATCTCGCGCGGATCGCCCACTCCCAATCCCTTCTCGTGTGCCAGGCGGATGTATTTGATTCCAAGCGGGTCAATGCCCATAATCTTCGCAGCGACCGCGTCGATCGCCACCTGGTCTGCGGAGGCAAGAATAACATTTTTCACCTCTGGCAGCATGGTGCGCGGACCGGGTCCATTGCCAGCGGTGGTTCCGTCCATGATGGCGAACAATCCCGGGTGAATCTCTTTTTGGATGGTGAGTAAGTCCACCAGGGTTTCGTGAATCCAGGTATGGGTGTAGTGGCGATGCGTGTTCAAGAGTCCGCCAAAGGCATTTTTCATTGCGCCCGTTGTCGTGGTGTACAGATGACACTTCATCGTCGGCAGGTGGACGACATTCTTCCCCTCGAAGAAGTCCGGGATGTGGAGTCCCTCGCGGAAGATCTCGTTGAGCACCAGCAACTTTTCTTTTGGCTGGAAGGGAATCCACGTCATGTCTTCGGGTTTGAAGTTGTACTTTACGGGAATCTGGTAATGCTTGAAGATCGGCACGTAACCATTGAGGTCCTCGCCCTTGTATGTGTCGATCACGACCGTCTTGTTTTGCACGCAGACCAGATCATTGAAACCGGAGCGTTGCAACGCCTGTATCGTCCCTTCGAGCTGCCAGGGCGTGGTATTGGCGCTGGGCATGGGGAAATGCCAGGAGATGTTGTCTTTGATGATCGTGGGAGCATCAGGTGCCAGAGCTTGCGGTCCACCACCCAACTCGAACAGGCGCCGATAATCCTCCAGAACGGTCTCAGGTTTGGTGCGCAGGATGGCGACTTTGGATTTTATAGTCATGTGAAGTCCCTTTCGGTAGTGAAACGCCAGGCAGCCCTGCTTAATATTTCACAATTTTGTTGTTTATTGAAGTATTGACTACTATTATAGTCCCCATCAATCCAACCTCTTCACCATCATGAACATTCCCGGCGTCTGGATGTAACCCAACTTGCGGTCAATCGCGATCATGGGATCATTCTGCGCATTGTGATTCGTACGGACCGTGTTCACTTTGAGCACTTCACGGGCGTAACGCAATGCCAGCACCTTGACCGCCTGCCCCAGTTTGCGCCCGCGATATCGTTTGTCCACGCCAGTGAACAAGTTGTAGGCATGGTTCGTCCCTTCGAAACGGGTGATGGCGCTCATGGCTACCCATTCTCCCGTTTTTGCATCGATGACCACCATTTGCCCGGCGGGTCTGTACCAATCTGCCTGACAGACGCTCTTTATGAAATCCTCAAAATCCAGCCAGGGATGATACCCCTCCGACCCTGGTGTTTCAGATGCGGCAGTATCGTTCAATGCGTAAAGTTTGCGTTGCGCCTCTTCCGTGTCCCCCAACCCCTCCATCGTAGTGAATTGAAAACCTGCCTCCTTCAGTTTCCCGATCATCACATCATAGAGACGATCATCGAAGATGGTCAGATCCAAGGACATCCCAATGGAATGCCTCTGTTCGCTGAATCCTCTTTGGTCGGCGAAAGAGCGGCATTTTGGACGGTCATCCCTTATACCTGTCTCCAGTTGAGTCAACTTTTCTGTGCGGGCGGCTTGTTCCAGGTCATCATAGAGGCGTCGACCGACTCCCTGTCCGCTGTGAGCCTGTTTGACGATAACATACAGGTATGCTTGTTTCGGATCACTCCGACTGCGCGTCATCCAATTAAAACCGACCAACTCCCCTTGTTCGTCTTCCGCCACCATCAAGCGGATGATCCGCTCTTTGTGCGTCTCATAATCGGACCTGAGACCTGCTTCCGTTGTCGGCTCATTTTGCTCCACTGAAAACAACTCTGCCAGTAGACCGAAATCCCGATCCAGTTCTGCCGGACGTAGTGTAATGTTTTTCATGATCCTTTTTTATTCTTGAGTGTTTTCCAATACAAATACGGCGATATGACAATTCCCGCTAATACAACTCCCATACCAAAGCCCACATAAAATGAAAACAGGCATTGTTCGTAGATCGGCGTCCACGCACCGGGACCCATCTCATAGGGAGCGATAGGTACCGTGGATCGCATGAATACAAATAGTGTCGTGAACACAGCTGCAGCGATTCCCGACCAAACAAGTCCCTTGAATAATTTAGGCATGTCTTGCGAATGCCTTGCCGCCATGATTAACCCAACGCCAACAAGCGGCAAAGCAAGAAGCACGAGCATGACGAGGTGCAACTTTGTCATTTCATGATCCTGAATGTGTCAGCAATCATCCTGTTCTGCTGATTACTCTACTGACTCCCAACTGACATTTGATCGGGCTTGAACAAATCCCGCCATAACAATATTCCGCCAACACCAATAACGATCACTGCAACCGTATACAGGATCAGCGACCCAAGCACAAGCATCCATTGCCAACCGCCAATTGCAGTCGAGCCATCCGCCAATCCAGTGACCTCCGCCAGCGCCTGTCCGCCAACGATCATAACGAGCGCGATACCAAGCCCCCAAACGATGAGTTTGATATGTAAACGCACCCGGATTGCTGCTATTAACAAAAGGATCCCGCCACCGAAAGCGAACAATCCCAATTCGGCAGGCATGAGATAGTCAAAACGGAAGACATGTTCTCGAATGAAAAAGATGATGGTTAATAGAATGGGTGCCAGAATAGGCAAGCAAACGAATATTGTCCCCGCAACAGCCAAGGTTTTAGTGAGACCGCTCTTGTTTTCCATGGTCGCACCTCCTTTTTGAAAAAACAGGCAAACCAAGGATTAGGCGGCGAGGGAATTTCCCCCGCCAATTTCATTATAGCACTCCGATCAAACTTACATTCACTTGATCTGCGCAAGGATGTGATCTACGGTTGCCTCAATGCTTTTGTCTGTTGTGTCCACGATCATCCAGCCCACGCGTTGCAGGTTGTCAACTTCCGTCTTCAAATTTTCATACACCATGCGAATACCGCCAGCAATGTAGTCCGTCTCGCCATTTGGCCCGGACCGTTTTCGATTCCGCTCCTCCACCGCTTGTTGATTGGGGTACAACAGAATTTTGTGAACATCTGGTGTCTGAAACAGATGGTCATATTCAAGCAGACGACTGTTTGGGTCCCAGAAGTCGTCAATGACCACAACGAAGCCAGCCTTATGATAGGTTAATGCTATTTGCGACACGCTTTCACGCGCTGACTCCAGTTGCTCAACGAGATCAGTTCCCCAATTCTCCCCGGGATACGCAAGCCCCGACACCACCATATCACGGACATCATCCACCGGGATGTGAATGCTTTTTTCAAATCGAGTCGCCAACGCATGCGCCGTTGTGCTTTTCCCGACGGCCGGAGCGCCAACCAAAAGGAAAATGTGAGTCATGCAAAATTCTCCTGTGAAAATTACTTCCTTGCCCCGGTCAACGCGGTCGTGATCCCTAAAGCAATATACACCAATCCCGCAAAGTACCATCCGCCCTTTTGGAAGCGACGGTTTCCTGCCAGTTTGCCCGCGATGGAACTTGTCAACAACGCGTACATGCTGTCTGTGATGATTGCCATGCTGACGAAGACCGCACCCAAAAATAAGTTTTGCCCAATGACGTTTCCCTTTGCAGGATCAACGAATTGCGGCAGGAAAGCGAAGAAAAACAATGCAGTCTTTGGGTTGAGAATGTTAACTGCGAATCCCTGCCAGTAAATGCGCGACAACTTTTCTTGTTTTACTGTTTCGTCTTCCGGTCTGTTATCCGAAGCCAGCAGTTTTCGAACTCCGAGATAGATCAAATACGCCGCGCCGAGATATTTCACCACATTGAACGCCAACGCAGACGATAACAAAATAGCAGAGAGACCCAGCGCCGCGGCGACCGCTTGCAGGAAGTTCGCCGTCTCAATGGCAAGCACAGAGACGAGCCCCGCCATGCGTCCCTGACTGGCGCTACGGGCTGTGATGTACAACACCGCTGGACCAGGGATCAACAGCAATACAAGCGCAGCTCCCATAAATAGATAAAGTTTGGATGGTTCGATCAAATTGATTCCTTCAAGGATTGTCACCCTGATCAAAGCGAAGGGTCTCTACTCCAGTAAAGGAGACTCTTCGGTCGCTGTCGTTCCCTCAGAGTGACATAATCCCAATCTTACCAATAATGATGCACCTGCGGACGGACGAGTCTGTCATAGATTTCCCGGATCTGACTCATCGCATCATCCGAAAGCGGAGCCTGATCCGCCGCCGCGACATTTTCCTCCACCTGAGCCGACCGCTTCGCGCCGGGAATGGCGCACGTCACAGCGGGGGACATCAATATCCAGCGTAAAGCCATCTGGGTCATGCTCATATCTTCCGGGACAAGTGCACGTATTTCCTCGACAGCCTGCAAGCCGATCTCATAATCCAACCCCGAGAACGTCTCGCCGCGGTCAAACGATTCGCCCTGACGATTGTACAGGCGATGATCGTCCGCTTCAAAACTGGTTTTTGCTGTCATCTTGCCGGTTAGCATGCCGGAGGAAAGAGGCAGGCGTGCAAGAATTCCAACTTTACGTTTTTGTGCTTCACTGAAGAACAAATCTTGCGGACGCTGGCGGAAAATGTTGTAAATAATCTGCACGGTCTTTACATTCGGATATTCAATTGCCTTGAGCGCTTCTTCCACTTTTTCCACACTCACACCGTAATGGATGAGTTTGCCAGCCTTTACGAGATCATCGAGTATATCGAATGTCTCGGGCATGTAATACACCTCTGTGAGTGGACAGTGTAATTGCAAAAGGTCAAGAGCCTCCATTTCCAGGTTCCTCAAACTACGTTCCACGAAAGCAGTCAGATTCTGCTTGTTGTATCCGCTTGCCACATGCGGGTCGAGCCTGCGCCCGGCTTTGGTGGCAATATAGAATTTTTCACTGCGTTCCTTGTGGAGTTTTGCCAGCAGTTGTTCGCTGTGACCATCGCCATAGACATCCGCTGTGTCGAAAAAGTTGACACCGAGATCGAGTGCGCGGTGTAATGCCGTCAGTGACTCCTCATCTTTCACATTTCCCCACGTCCCACCGATTGCCCACGCACCAAAACTGATCGTGGATACATTCATGCCTGTGCGTCCAAGTTCGCGATATTGCATTGTGCCCTCTCTATAGTTATGCTGTATTCAATTGGAAATATTTCTTGAACAAGGAATTATTATGGCTTACGATTTTTCCGTTCCATCCTTTTCCCTGACAACTTGTTAAGCCCCGCATTAACTCTAAAGCTATCCGCCAATATGCGACATTTCCACTTTCGGTAAATCAACTGTGTTTTCAGAACGGAGTTCGGAATATCGGTCACTGCGTCTGCCCCACAGGTGTGTGATCTTCTGTGAAATTTCATCATCGCTCGCGCCGCTGCGTAACAGGCTCTTGATGTCATGTCCCTTCACGGCGAACAGGCAGGTATACAGTTTCCCTTCGGCAGACAAACGCGCGCGGTGGCAGTCACTGCAGAACGGCTGAGTCACCGACGAGATCACACCGATCTCGCCCATACCATCCTTGTAACGCCAGCGTTCCGCCACTTCGCCCTTGTAGTTCGGGTCGAGCGGTTCAAGTGGCAGTTCAGCGTTGATGATGCTGACAATCTCCTTTGCCGGGATCACATCATCCGTGCGCCAGCCGTTGGTATGACCGACATCCATGTACTCGATGAAGCGCAGGATGTAGCCCTTTTTGCGGAAGAAGCGTGCCATCGGCAAAATACTGGATTCGTTGACCCCGCGCTTGACCACCATGTTGACCTTGATCGGTTCCAGCCCGACCTTTTGGGCTGCATCCATTCCCTCCAGAACCTTTTCCACAGGGAAGTCGACATCGTTCAGAATTTTGAAGGTTGCGTCATCGAGTGAGTCGAGGCTGACTGAGACGCGATTGAGACCAGCATCCTTCAGTGCCTGCGCGTTGCGGGCAAGGAGCGAACCGTTCGTGGTCATGGTCAGGTCAATACCGGGGGTCTCAGACAACATCCCAATCAACACGGGCAGGTCCTTGCGGACGAGCGGTTCGCCTCCCGTGATGCGGATCTTTTGTACGCCGTGTGAGACGAAGATGCGCGCCAGCCTCGTGATCTCCTCGAAGGTCAACACCTGGTCGTGGGGCAGGAAGGGATGGTCAGACCCGAATTTCTCCTTCGGCATGCAGTACACACAGCGGAAATTACAGCGGTCGGTGACCGAGATTCGTAGGTCGCGCAGGGGGCGGTTGAGGGTATCGGTAAGGGTCATAGGATCAGGCTTGGACAATGTGTTTTGGACTGAATCGGCCCCGGGTGGGGGGAGAGGCGAAGCGTCCATCAACTAGCGAGGCAGGGAGATTATACCCAAACGCATTATAGAGCGCACTCGGTTGAGAATTACACTTTTCTAGAAGGCAGGGAGTGCAATTTTCAACCGTGGGTATTATATAACAATAGTATATGAAGTTACGGTGAGCAATTGACTTGGCTTTTCAGCCATGCTATGATAAACACATTATTCTTCGATTTTTTTCTGCACTTTACAAAGGAGTTATTATGAAAGAGAGTAGTTATTCGTTTCGTGTTATTGAATTCATTTTCCGTTTCATTGGCTTGTTCGTTTTTGGCGCTTTGGGGTTTCCTTTTGGGGCAACGGTAATTTTGTTGTTTGGACCCGCTGATACAGCAGAAATATTCCTATACCAGATCGTCTTTGCCTTGCTGGGGGGGCTTTCAGGTTTCATCCTGACCCCCTACTTTTCCACCCGTCCCGCGCGCGCCATCCGCAGGTTGCTAGGTCATCTTTCTGCAGAAACGCTCTTTGCCGGCTTGATCGGTTTGATCGTGGGCTTGCTCACCGCAGCCCTGCTGGCATTCCCGCTTTCCCTCCTCCCCTCACCATTTGGCGAGATTCTGCCATTTGCGGGTGTTGCGGGTTTTTCCTATCTCGGAGTTTCGTTATTTGTGATGCGGCAGGGTGACCTGCTTGGGCTGGTCTCTGCCCTGAGCGGACGCGGCGGCGAGAACGGCGGGACTTCATCCTCCTGGACAAACCTCAATCGCAACATCTTACTGGATACCAGCGTGATCATCGACGGGCGTGTTTCTGACATTGCCAAAACGGGATTCCTGCCCGGCACGCTTCTCATTCCCCGCTTTGTGCTGAACGAGCTCCAATTTATCGCGGACTCCCCTGACGGCTTGCGCCGCCAACGTGGACGCCGCGGTATGGAAGTGCTTGCCGAACTGCAAAAGATACCGAGCATCCTCGTGCGCATCAGTGACATCAACGCCGAGGGGGTGCGAGAAGTGGATGACAAGCTTGTGGTGCTGGCGCGGCAATTGAAATGTCCGATCCTGACCAATGACTTTAACTTGAACCGCATCGCCGAGTTGCAGGGCGTGACGATCCTTAACATCAATGAACTTGCCAACGCGGTCAAGTCGGTTGTTCTGCCTGCGGAACGCATGAACATCAACATTTTCCAGGAGGGCAAGGAACACGATCAGGGCGTGGGCTATCTGGACGATGGCACAATGGTCGTTGTGGAAAACGGTCACAATTACATCGGTGAATACAAGGATGTGGTCGTCACCAAGGTTTTACAAACAGCCGCCGGCCGCATGATCTTCGCCCGCGTGGAAGAAGAGAACGGGAAGAAAAAGAAGTAAAATATTCACCACGAAGGACACAAAGTACACGAAGGTTAAAAGACATAAACCTTTGTGCCCTCACCTGCACTTGCACCTGGTGCAAGTGTCGTGTCCTTTGTGTT
This sequence comes from uncultured Anaerolinea sp., assembly GCA_964436455.1. GTDB lineage: Bacteria > Chloroflexota > Anaerolineae > Anaerolineales > Villigracilaceae > Defluviilinea. The sequence continues at coordinate 66,171 of CAYTDB010000019.1, forward strand.
TAGAAAAGAGAAATAATGATCCGTCTTTACAACACACTCACCCGCAAAAAAGAGGATTTCGAAACTCTAGAACCGAACATCGTCAAACTCTATGTCTGCGGTGTCACGGTCTATAACGACGCGCACGTCGGTCATGCCATGTCTGCACTCGTGTTCGACATCATCCGCCGTTACCTAGAATATCGCGGCTACGAAGTCAAACACGTCATGAACTACACCGATGTGGACGACAAGATCATCAACCGCGCCAATGCCCTCGGCGAAGACCCGCTCAAGCTCTCACA
>CAYTDB010000020.1:0-62686 GCA_964436455.1 uncultured Anaerolinea sp.
ACCTTTGCTCCCAGCTCAACATACTTCTTTGCATAATTCGCCATATCTTCAGGGGTCATGTCGTACACGCCTTGTTCGGTTTCCAAATCCATGTGCGGGACACCAGCGTTCGGCTTCACCCACAACGGGAAAATTGGCATCGTCGCCGCATATTCCTTGACGATGGTTTCCATGTTCTCGAGTGTCGTTCCACAGTTGGCACCTATCAGCACCGCACCCATCTCGGAATATCGCTTGATGACATCCTTCGGCTTGACCCCCATCATCGTGCGCGTGCCTCGGTCATAACTGAAGGAGACCACGATGGGGAGGTCGGTGACGGAACGCGCACCTTCGAACGCGGCAGTTGCCTCTTCAAATGCGAACATTGTCTCAATAATCAATAAGTCCACGCCGCCCTCGGCGAGTGCCTTTGCCTGCTCTGCAAACGTTGCATTGACATCCTCCGCCTTGAGCGGACCGTACGGTTCGATCAAGGCGCCGACAGGACCCATCGAACCAGCAACCAAGCCTCCGTTACGTAAAGAAGCGGCCTTACGAGCAATCTCCGCCGCGCGCATGTTCACTTCAGGAGTCCGATCCTGGTATTTCGAATCCTTCATCCGCATACGCGTCCCGCCGAAGGTACAGGTCAGGATGATGTCCGAACCTGCATTCGCAAATGACGATGCGAGTTTCAAGATGGTGTCAGGATCATCGATAATGAGGTCCTCAGGCGGCTTGCCAGGCTTGAGCCCCATCTTCTGTAAATTCGAACCCGTTGCCCCATCCGCAACGAGGATTTCCCCGCCATTCAATCGTTCCAAAAATTTGTTCATTGTTCTCCTTAACTCCCCTCTCCCAACGGGAGAGGGGTAGGGGGTGAGGGCTACTTCATAAAATTCTTTGCCATCGGATCCGCTTTGCGATGCGGGATCAAATGTGCGATGTGTTCAAACGGCTCGCTCATGTGCGGGAAACTCGTTGCCATCATGAACTGGTTCTGGAATTCGGGATCAGTTGGCAGTTCAATTCGTTCGACCTTGCGCGTCACGCTGTCGATCTCGTTGCGCTTCTCAATATTCAACAACGCAATCCGTGCGCCGTCACCCGCGGCGTTGCCAACTGCATACACATTCTCCAACTCACAATCGGGGATCAACCCGATCAGCATCGCCTTCTCTTTATCAATATAGCTTCCAAAACCACCAGCCAAAATAATTTTATCAGGGCTTTGCAATTTACTGCGCTTCAACAATGTGCGCGCCGCCACGAACAACGCCGCCTTCGCAAGTTGTATCTGTCTCACATCCTGTTGGGTGATGGGGATGTCTCGACCTATGGACGTTTCCTCCGCCCAGGCAATGACATACTCCCAACCCGACTCTCCCTCCCGCACACGCTTCCCCTTCGGGGATGATATCGAACTTAACCCTTTCTTGAACCTGCCCCGGGAATCGACGATCTCAGCCCGGAACAATTCTGCCACCGCGTCGATGATGGCGGAGCCACAGATGCCCTTTGCCTTGCCTTCATTCCAATTCTCTTCACCAACGATTTTGTATTTCGGTTCAAGAGTCTTCTCATCAATACTAACTCGTTCGATTGCACCAGGCGCGGCACGCATTCCATATTCCACATGAGCACCCTCAAGCGCAGGACCCGTCGGCGTGGACGTACAAACCAACCGTTTGCGATTCCCCAAAACCAACTCCGCATTTGTGCCAACATCGATCAATAGCCAATTCTCATCCTGCTTATGCGGTTCCTCCGCAAGGATCATGCCACTTGTGTCTGCGCCAACAAATGAAGCAATTGTCGGCAACACATGGATATTCCCTGATGGATTGATGTGCAAGCCCAATTCGCGCGCCTTGATATCCACCGACTCATGAATTGCAGGGACAAACGGAGCCAGCCCCAAATCCTTTGGTGGGAGGTTCAACACGAGATGGTGCATGGTTGAATTTCCGACCAAAACCATTTCGAGTATTTCGTCGGTCTTGATTTTCGCTGTCTTTGCGGCTTGTTTGAGCAACTTGTTCAACGTGGAGATGATCGCCTTATGCAGTTTTTCCAAGCCATTCGCATGTTCTATTGTGTATTGAATACGGGACATCACATCCTCGCCATACACGATCTGCGGATTCATCTCGGACTCTGCCGCGAGCAATTCTCCCGTTCGTAGGTTACACAAGTAAAGAGCGACCGTAGTCGAGCCAATGTCCACTGCTGCACCATAACTATCTTCGTGATACCCAGGTTGAACAGCGATAACCTCCTTGTCATTCCACACCGAAACTGTGACTTGCCACCCTGCCCCCTTGGGGGTCGCTTCACGCAAAGTCTTTGCTAAAGTCCGCAAGCACTGATAATCAATGGACATCTCGTACCAACGCGGAAGTTTTTCCTCCGTGCCGTGCACAAGCCCCATCGAAGTTTCCAGTCCCTTTGCCAGCCGTTCCCAATCCGCAATCGGACGTTCCAGCGTCGGCGGGCTCATCGAAACAAGGTATTTCCGAATAGCAGGTTTAACCTCGATTTCGCGCTCACTTGCACTCTTGCGAACAATCTGCTTGTTTCCTCGGCTCTCCTCAGGGACATTGATCAACACATCCCCGCGTATCTGGCATTGGCACGATAAACGGACCTGTCCAACTTCCCAACCTTTGTCTTTCAACAACCTCAGTCTGCGCTTGAAATAACTCGCTTCTTCACTTGTAACCGGAGAAAGATGCTCACGCTTCGAGTTGATGTTGTATTTCTCGAAGCGTCCTTCTTCAATTAAAACCATGCACTTTCCGCACGTGGCATTCTCCGCGCAAATGGACTCAATTTCCACGCCCAATTCACGCGCTGCCGAGCGGACAGACATGCCTTCCTCCACCTGTCCGCGCCGACCTGATGGTTGCAAAATGATGTTATGTTTCCTTGTCATAGGCTATTACGATTCTAACGACCGACCGTTAACTATTGATTACTGCTCACTGATTACTTGCATCTACCGTCTATGGTCTGTAGTCAATGGTCTATTGTCCATTCCGACGCGAAACCTCGATTTTCGCCGCATCAGCTTCCAGCTCCGAAAGAAGCGCCTCCGCAACCTCTTCGGGCGAACCATCACGTTCAATCCAATCTCCGCGTTTGTATTGCGCAGCATAATCCGAAGTGGAAGTCAATCCCTCCACCATTGCATAGGCGTCTATCTTATCCTGAACTTTTTGCGAGAGTTGTTTCTTGATCGTTCGTCCTCCACCTTCCACCGTAAACGACTGCGGGATGTGTTTCCAATACATGATGCGATAGCTCGCCATATTCACCTTTGAACATTAGACTTATCGAAAGATTCTACGGGAGGATGAAAGTGTGGTCAATGAAAAATTCGTAAAAACACTTGAATGAGTTAAGAATCCAGCTCATCCGTTTATCCACTTCCCAATTCGCTGCCTGCCAGCCACCCCGTTGTCCACGACGACTGAAAATTGAACCCACCTGTAATGCCGTCAATATCCAACACTTCGCCCGCGAAAAATAAATTCTCTACAACACGGCTTTGCATCGTTTTGAAATCCACTTCCTTCAAGCTCACACCGCCACACGTGACGAACTCCTCTTTGAATTGTCCCTTGCCCTGAATCTCAAACTCGCCTGCGGTCAATTCCTGCGCGAGTTTCTGCAACTCTGCTTTCGAGACATCCCCCCAATTCTTCTCGCCGATAAAATGAACCAACTGCTTCCACAACCTCGTGGGAATCTGGGAGAACGCTGGGTTTGTTAAAACCTTCTTGCGTACATTCTCTTTCCAATCCTTATTTCTCTGAAAAATTTCCAGGGCTTTATCGAACGAATAATCATCCAGCCAATTCACGCTCAACTTGGCGCGATACTTTTTCTCGAACAACTCACGCGCCCCCCAAGCCGAAAGCCTCAGCACCGCAGGTCCACTCAAACCCCAATGCGTGATGAGCAGTGCGCCGCGTGTGGTGATCTCACCCATCTTCAACGTCACGTTCTCAACCGACACACCTGAGAGCCCGCCAATTCGTTTATCCTTGATGTTGAAGGTAAATAATGAAGGGACAGGCTCAACAATAGTATGCCCAAGCGATTGGATTATTTCAAGAATCTTGCGGTCACTACCTGTGGCGAGCAATAATTTCTTTGTTTGGAGAGAAAGAGCACTCGCCTCATTTCGGACCTCAAGCCTGAATCCGCCCCTTGAACCTTTCTCTACCTTGAGCAGACTCGTCCTCAACTCCACCCGCACCCCAGCCTCCCGCGCGGCCCCCCGCAGACACTCCGCGATCGTATTCGAGTCGTCCGTCACTGGGAACATGCGCCCATCGGCTTCAGCCTTCAACTTCACGCCACGCGATTCGAACCATTCCACTGTATCCTTTGGCTGAAAGCGACTGAACGCCCCTCGCAATTCGTTCCCCCCACGTGGATAAAACGTGATGAGCTGTGCAGGCTCGAAGCAGGCATGGGTCACATTACACCGTCCGCCTCCAGAGATGACGACCTTGCCAAGCGTCTGGCTCGCCTTCTCGATGATCAAGACATTCAACTTCGGATTCAACTCTGCGCAACGGATCGCCGCGAAGAATCCCGCAGGACCTCCACCCACGACAATGACATCCCAGTTTGATTTGAGTGAGTTTGACATAAGAAAATCGCCCTGACATTATAATCGTCGGGGCGATAAACTTGAGTTATTGGGTCACTGGCTCTGTTTGTCCCGGCACCAAACCTGTCAGCACAATCAGATATGTGATGATCCATAACGGTAGGGTGGTTATCAACAAGCGGTCTTCCTGTCCTGTGGATATTCCGCTCGTCATGAACTGAACAAGCATGGTGATATACAAAATTGCAACGATTTCCTTGTTGCCTTTATACCTGGAAGAGAAGAAGTAATAAAACACAAGCGGAGCCATCAGAACGTGGAGATACGCCGTGAACGCATTGAACGCGATAGCAAATCCCTTCGTTCGATTTCCCTCACCAAGCGTGAAGAAGGAACCCGTCCACAAGTTGTCGTCGATGATATGACTGCGATAGGTGAGTGCCGTGATCCGTTTGTTGTCCCACAGGTAGGTCAATTGATCTTTCAAAGTCCAATCGTCGATCAAAGCCGTGGTCTGACGCCACTCTGTCCCCTCGATTTGCATGTAAACATCTGCCACAAGATAATCTTTGAATGTGAACGAGCCAATGCCCGAGATGGTCGCTTTGCCAGTGGCGATAAAGGACAGGATAAGTTGGATCCAGATCGGGATGAGGAGGAGCGCAATTTTTCCAGCCTGTTTCAAGTGTGGCATGTTTTTGTCGCGGATGAAAATACATCCGATCAACAAAAGGATATGAACCAGGTAGATCGGCTTGGTCACTGTGGCAAGGACAAGCGCCAGCAGGGCGTAATAGAGGTAATCCTTCGAGCTTTTGGTCAACAGCCAGCAAAAGATCGAGATTAGTAAAAAGTTCAGGGACTCGGTCATCCCGTGGAAGGTCAGGATGAGCGGCGAAGGGTGCGAAAAAAAGATTCCCGTGCCGATGATTGCAATCGGCGTGGACTTCACCGCGTTCTGCAACGTCAAATAGATGAAGAGACCGCTTCCCAGCCACATGAGAAATTGACCGACCCACATCACGCTCTCTGCGCCGCTGTCAAAAAACGTTCGTGATAATCCCAGCAATAATGGGTACAGCCACGGACGCATCCCGATCATGTCATTTGCTTCACGCCCAAACAGCCATTCTCCCGCCGCGCGATATGTGACCGAGTCGTTTGCCCACCAGAAAAACCGCTCAGGCTGGTCGATGTTGACCTTGCTCCCATCAAGCCCTGTCAAATAGAAAGCCCATTGGAAGTAGTAAACAGTTGCGACCGTCAGGACGATAAGGATGCCCAACAGGATATCCTTTTGTTGGGCGGTCAGGTTTTGAAAACGTTGATTAATTTGCTTCATTGTTATTCCGTTTGACGTGAGATCAAATACAACAGCCTCAAAATTTTCAACTCATCATAACTCAATTCGCCGTTCAATTTATCGAATACGGGTTTGAGATATGTGAGACCAAGTTCGTCGAACGCGGCGAAGGCGGATTGCTGTTGCTCGGGCGCGGCAGACGTGAACGCCTGCAAGCTTTCACCGTTTTTCAGTGTGTTGCCTGCCAGCACGTACCTGTTCAAATGGTCAAGGATGGTGTTTGCAACAACGCCGTATCGCTCCATCAATTCTTGAATCGTTGCGCCGTTGTTGAATTCTTCAGCTACGATACGGGTGCGTGCGGAGAGTTCGCCCTCACCCCTACCCACTCTTCCCGCGGGCGAATGGGACGTTGCTCCCTTCTCCCATAGGGAGAAGGGTTGGGGATGAAGGAGTTCCCTCAAATTATGCTTCTCGCAATAAGGCTTGAGCACATCCAAAAACGCATCACCATACTTCTCCAACTTCACCTGTCCCACTCCTGCAATGCTCAACAAACTTTTACTTGATTGTGGATAATACGTCGCCATCTCGGTCAGCGTGTGATCTGAGAAGATGACATAGGGCGGGACGCCAGCCTCATCTGCCATCGCTTTTCGTTTTTGACGGAGCAATGCGAACAGCGCGCTGTTGTATTTGAGTGCCTCTTTCTTCTTTCCTGCTTTCTTGGTCCTTTCCGCTTCCTGCATGACGCCGAAAATTGTTTCCCGTTTCTTGAGCGACTCCAGCGCCTTGACCGTGAGACTCAATGTGTGGTACTCGCCCTCCTGCTTGAGGTATCCCATGCTCAACAGTTGACGGGCAATATGCATCCATTGTTTTCTGGTTAGTTCCGTGCCGATGCCATACGTGGACAGTTTGTCATGCTCCCAGCGTAGAACTTTCTCGTTTTTCGAGCCGAGCAGAATATCGGCGATATGACCCGCGCCGAATTTCTCTTCAGCACGTTTAACGCAGGAGAGGAATTTCTGGGCGTAGAGAGTGATATTGGTGAGGGGAGTTGGGGCGGAGGTACAGTTGTCGCAATTGGAGCAATTATCGGCGGAGTATGACTCGCCGAAATAGTGGAGGAGCGGCTTGCGGCGGCATATCCGTTCATCTTCCGCATAACGGACGATTGCATCCAGATGTCCAATCGCAACACGTTTCTCGTTGCCATTCTTCTGGTCAATGAAATAATTGATCTTGGCGACATCCGAATAACTGTAGAGCAACGTGCAATGTGCAGTCAAACCGTCGCGTCCTGCGCGCCCAATCTCCTGATAGTAACTTTCGATGCTTTTGGGCAGGTCGAAGTGAATGACGAAGCGCACGTTGGGCTTGTTGATGCCCATGCCAAAGGCAATGGTGGCAACAATGATCTGCGCATCGTCACGGATGAAGGCTTCTTGGTTGGCGCGTCGCTCCGAATCTTCCAGCCCCGCATGATACGGGCGGACGGAATATCCACGCATTTTGAGATAGGCAGAGAGTTCATCCACCTGACGGCGCGAGAAACAATAGATGATGCCTGACTGGTCCTTGTAATGCTCGAGCATGTCGATGGTTTGTTGATACGCATCGCCTTTGCGGATGACCTCGATATAAAGATTCTCTCGGTTGAAGCTGGCGATGAACTCATTGGTGGTGGAAAACTTGAGCGTGGTACGAATGTCCTGCCGCACGCGGGAGGTAGCGGTTGCTGTGAGTGCAAGGCAAACTGCCTTGGGAAAACGTTTGCGCACTTCGATGATCTGACGATATTCAGGGCGGAAGTCATGTCCCCATTCGGAGATGCAGTGTGCTTCGTCAATGGTGAGACAATCGAGTTGAACAGAGTCAAGAAGCGTGAGAATGCGTTGGGTGAGAAGTGTTTCAGGTGCAACGTAAAGCAACCTCACATCGCCGTTGCGGACGTACTCCATGTTTTCCTGGTATTCCTGCGGCGAAAGTGTGCTATTGAGAAACAATGATGGAACGCCGAAGGCTCTTAGTTGTTCAACTTGATCTTTCATCAATGAGATGAGCGGCGAGACAACAACGGTCAATCCTTCAAACAGAAGCGATGGTATTTGATAGCACAACGACTTGCCTCCGCCTGTGGGCATGACGGCAAGTGTGTCCTTGCGTGCTAATACATTTTCGACGACTTCACTTTGCAGTGGACGAAACGTGTCGTAGCCAAAAGTCTCTTTGAGGATGGATGCGGGTGTTGGCATCGGCGCAAGTATACCTGTAAGGCAGGCAACCTTTCAACCGTGATGAAATCTCCTCAGTATATTTTCTTGTTTGTCTTACACTCGCTGACAAGGTACAATTTACTAGAGTATTGGCAAATTTTCCGCTTGAAGTTTTGAAAGGAGTCAGAATGACATCATTACTTGAAAAAGGCTTTCTTGCAGGAATTGGTTTGCTCTCCATGACCCGCGAAAAAGCCCAAAGGGTTATTGAAGAGCTCAGCAAGGAGGGTGAGGTCCAAAAAGGCGAAGTAAAACAGTGGGTTGACCAACTCTCCGACCGCGGCGAGGAGGAACGTCAAGCCTTGCGTAACTTGATTCGCGATGAACTGAAAAAAGTTCTGGACGAAATGGGATTGGCCACCAAGGAAGATATCCAAAAGTTGATTGACAAACAGGGCTAGGGTAAATTGTCCAGTCGATAAAACGGTACAACAACTGTTTTATTGAAACAGGAATGGATGTTAATGTTCAATTCCAGGCGTTCCATTCGCCATCTGAAGCGTTATAGTGAGATCGTTTCCATATTTGCCCGGCACGGCTTTGGTTTCCTATTTAAACGATCTGAGCCCGGTCTGCGCACATGGGCCAGGTTTTCGCGGCGTACTTCTCAAATGGACGTACCGCCTCAGATCGATAACCTGGCAGTTCATTTTCGTCAGGCGTTGGAGGAGGCAGGTCCCACCTTTGTGAAATTTGGGCAGATCCTCTCCACCCGTCCTGACTTGCTGCCTCCCGCCTTTATCACCGAACTGAGCAAATTGGTGGATTCAGTCTCCCCGGAGCCATGGGAGAAGATGCGTGCGGTTCTGACCCGTGAACTGGGTCGGGAGCCGGAAATGGCTTTCGCCTCCATTGACCCGCAGCCGATTGCGTCCGCCTCATTGGCACAAGTCCATGCCGCTGTTCTGCCCGATGGGCAGCAGGTGGTCATCAAGGTCCAACGCCCGAATATCATCTCTGTGATTGATACGGACCTTGAAATTTTATCCGTGCTGGCAACAAGGGCGCAAAATTCGTCACTGGGGAGGGTCTCTGACTTCATCGGCATAGCGGATGATTTCAGCTTCACTCTGCGCAACGAATTGGACTATCAACGCGAAGGGCGGAATGCAGACCGCTTGCGGGAGAGTTTTGCGGAGACGCCCAATCTACTGTATATACCAAAGGTATATTGGGATTTGAGTACGCGCCAGGTACTGGTGATGGAACACATTCATGGGATTAAGATCAATGATATCCCAGCATTGGATGCCGCTGGATATGACCGTCATAAAATCGCATTGAACAGTGCCGGTGCCACGGTCAAACAGGTAATGGAAGATGGCTTCTTCCATGCCGACCCTCATTCCGGGAATTATCTTATTTTGCCGGGAGAGGTGATTGGGCTCGTAGATTTTGGCAAGGTTGGTTATTTGAGAGACAAGGACCGGCTGGATCTGATCCGGTTGTTTATGTCAGCGATACAGCTGGATGTGGATGGATTGATCGACCAATTGGCTCGCATGGGTGCTGTGATGGAGGATGTCGACCAGAACCGATTGGCGCACGATCTTCACAGATTCCTCAATAAATATAATGGCGCGCCCATCAAATACATCCGTGCGCAGGAACTGATCGATGAGATCACGGCCATCACATTTCGACATCATCTACACCTGCCTTCCACCTGGTGGCTGGTGGGTCAGACGATTGCCATGCTGGAAGGGATTGGATTGCAACTGGATCCGGACTTTGATGTTTTCAAAGCGGCTGAACCACACATAAAGCGCCTGATGCCTAAAATTTTCCTGCCTCAAGATGGATGGGCTCGAAACGTGCTGATGGACTTCACGATTTGGGGGGAACTATTTCACCGTCTGCCCCGGGTTGGGAATCGGATGTTGGAACGTTTGGAGAGAAACGAACCTTTCCGTATGGAATTCAACGATATCGACCGCATTCTAGGGAAGATCGATAAATTGGTAACGCGACTTGCGCTCAGCTTACTGGTTGCAGCCTTTGTGATTGGCTTGCCAATTTTGCTTCGCCTCACCACACCCGGCAGTTTGCCCAGCTGGTTGATCATAGCCAGCTTGCTCCCGATCATTGGTGCCGGACTATGGCTTGCCTTTTCCCTGCTATATACCTCAAGAAAATAGTTTATTGTTAATAATTGATGGTTTGAATTGCCATTGAGTTTCAAAATTGAAATGTGCTTCTTTGAAACTGGTTCATCCAGAGATCTGTTTCTTTTCTGATCCCTCGTTTCTTATTTTGGGGATGTGTGTATTCTATGCAGACCGGTCTCCGCTTGCTGGATAGAGAATTGTTGATTGGGGTGCCTGATTCGGTTAGTCTTCTCACGCATCTTTGAAACTGTCTGTTGGCTGGAAAAAAACTCCACTTGGAAATCGGAGCGGAATTTCTACCGAAACATGCCAAGTAATCTTTCCCATCCCTGTTGAATATTCGCGGACTTCAATCTCCAGGTTCCAACAATCCCATACGGCAGGAAGAGCACGATCAGCACATAGACAGCGCCGTTGATGAAGCTGGCGCTTTCCCCGATATAACGGCGCAGACCGTAATCCAACAGGCGGAAGACGATTGCACCTACAAACGCTCCATTCAACGTGCCGACACCGCCGATCAGGATGATAAGCAAAGCAGTGACTGTATATCCCAGGCTGGCAACATTGGGGCTGACGATCGGCTGGTAGATGGTGTGCAAACCACCAGCCAGTCCCGCGGTCATTGAAGAGAGCATCAACGCAGCGAGTTTGAAATAGAAGGTGTTGTAGCCAAGCATTTGGGCACGACCCTCGTTCTCACGGATCGCAGTACAGACACGCCCGGTTGGGGAATTGACAAAACGTTTGTAAAGCATGAAGACCAGGATCAGTATCGTCAGGGCGATGAAATACAGGCGCAGGCGTTCTGTTGCAGGGCTAATCCATTCGGGGATGACCACGCCCTGCAAGCCCACATCCGAGCCGGTATATTCACCCAGTTCAGTGGATACGACCAGTACATGAAAAACCGAAGCCATTCCCAGTGTGACGAGTGCGAAGGTGATTCCTTTTACACGTGGGAGCACCATGCCAAATAACAGCGCCTGCACGACACCAGCAACAAGTATCAAACCAAATGTTGCGCCAAGTGAAAAGTTGAAGTTCTTGAGCAGGATACCCGTCAAGTATGCGCCGACCGCAAAGAACATCGAATGACCAAAAGAGAGCAGACCTGTGAAGCCGAAGATCAGGTCATAGCTCAGGGCATAGAGCGCGAGGATGAAGATCTCGATTGCCAATCCCTGAATGAACTTGGACTGCCCGCTTTCATTGAGCCACACCTGCACCGGTGACGCGCCGTTGAACAAGCCGACCACAAAAGGTAAAAGGATAAAGATCAGGAGGGTGATCAACATACCTTGGTTCGGTTTGAGTGCGGAAAAAACTTTATTGTTTCCCATGACTTACTCCTTCTTCCCCAGCAAGCCATTGGGCAGGATGAGCAAAATGATGACCATTAACAGGATGGTCGAAGCGGGCACAATGGGCGGTGAAGGTTTGAAGACAACTTCCGTGAACGGGATGGGGATGCCGATTTGTCCGTACTTGATAATGAATTGCTGCAATAATCCGACAAGCAGTGAACCAAGCGCCGCACCGGGGTAACTCGTCAAACCACCGATGGCGAGGGCAATCAGGGCATTGAGCAGGAAACTTTCTCCCATGAGGTTCGATAGTCCAATCGAAGGCGCTGCCAGCACGCCGCCCAATGCTGCCAACCCAACACCCAATGCAAAGACCTGTGTGAAGACTTTTCGAACGTTTATGCCGAGGGCTTCGACCATTTCTCTGTCCTGCACGCCTGCACGGATGATCATTCCAAGACGTGAACGCTGGAGCAACAACCACACGGCAACCAGAACCACAATCCCAACAATCGGGATGAAGATCTCATTGAAGACACGGATGCGTCCATCCATGATGACCATGGTCGAGCAGTGATATTGCCACCAATCCGCCAGTGAATTTGCCGGGCACAGGTCGCCTGTGCCCGCGAAAAGTTCAGGGCGCGGCATGCTGAACTCGGGACGCCCCCACACAGCACGCACCATCTCGATGCCGATGGCGCTCAGTCCAAGCGTGAGCATGAGTTGATATATCGGTCGAACATATAACGGACGGATGAGTGTGGTTTCCATCAATGCGCCAAGTCCAATACCACTCCCAATAGCGACAAGCATGGCGGTCAGGAAGAGCCAGTTGGAATTCATGCCAGCCAGAAAAGTCGTCAATACGTTGTTGAACATGGCAAAGAGAATTCCTGCCACCAAAAGAATGACAAAGCCAGTAAAACTGCGCCCTGTGATCCTTTTTGCTGCAACTTGTTTTACGCTTCCAAACATGGACAGGCTGAACGCCAGCAACAATCCGCCGAATATCAAACCAACGTACACCAAAAACGGAGAAGCATTTTCGAATGTGGCAGGTGGTGGCAGGCTGTTCTGTCCCTGGCTGGCGAGATACGAAATGCCGACCGGGCTTTGTGCGTAATCACCCGGGTCCCAGATGGCGATGGGATAATTCCGCAACGTGCCGAACAGGATCAGGGCGGAGATAAAGAGTCCTGCCCAAGGAATGATCCGCTTCATTCGAGACTGGAACAGGCTTCGGCTTGAAAGAGCCGTCCACACATCTCCAAGCAGGAATCCGCTTAAGATGAAAGCCAGCGGTGCGAGCAAATCCACGAAGGTGTCTGGTCTCACATAGACGGTCCAGCCGATGTAGGCGCCGATCATAAAGAGCGTGCCATGCGCGAGGTTGAGAACATCCAGCAGACCGAAGATGAGCGAGAATCCTGACGCCACAAGGAAGGTCAGCGAACCGACCGAGAGACCGCGTAACAGCGTGATGACAAAATCCTTGGACTCCATGCCCTGTGCCGCAGCGATGAACAGAACACCAAGGACAGCCAGCACGATGATGCGCAGAGAATTTTTGCGGAGAAAAACATTCATGGCGGCTCCTTAGGCGGCTCCGAGATAGCGATGGATGGTAGCTTTATCGTCCACGAGGTCTTTCATTTTGCCGTGCTTGACAGAGCGACCTTCTTCGATGATGACATAGTGCTCAGCCAGTTTGCTGGCAACGAGGAAATTCTGTTCAACGAGAATGACGGACGACTCAGCAGAGAGTTGTTTGATGGCTTTCATGAGTTGCTCGATGAGGACGGGAGCCAGACCTTCGCTTGGCTCGTCTATCAGTAGCAGTTGGTTATCAGCCACCAACGCGCGGGCGATGGCAAGCATCTGCTGCTGTCCGCCGGAGAGATTCGTGCCGGGCAGGCTGATGAGACGTTTGAGGTCGGGAAAAAGAGAAAAGATAAATTCCATTTTACGTGCATAGTCCCCTTTTTTGCGTTCGGCGATCTTGAGGTTTTCCTCCACGCTCAGGTCGCGGAAAATGGCGCGGTGTTCCGGGACGAAGCCGATGCCGAGCGCTGCGATGTCGAAAGAGCGCATGCCTTGTATTTCACGGTCTTCGAATACAACCCTGCCCTGACGCGGTGGCGTCAGTCCCAATATGGACTTGAGTGTTGTGGTCTTACCCGCCCCGTTTCGTCCAAGCAGGGCAGTGATACTTCCTTTAGGCGCCTGTACGGAAACCCCTTGCAGGATGTGGTACTGCCCAATGAAGGTGTGGATGTCTTGTACGTCGAGGATGTATTCCATGAAGCCTCACACATTCAACTCATACAGCCCGCCAAGGTAGGCAGTCTGCACTTCATTGTTGGCGGCGATCTCGGAGGGTGTGCCTTCTGCCAACACCTGTCCCTGGTGCATGACCGTGATCGTATCCGAAACGCTCATAACCACATTCATGTTGTGCTCCACCAGCATGACGGTCTTGTTGCCAGCCTTTTGAATATCCTGGATCAGTGTAATCAATTCCGGAACCTGCTCCGCTGCCATACCGGCAGTGGGTTCGTCGAGCAGGAGTACTTCTGAATCTGGCGCAAGGATCATGCCAAGTTCAAGTTTGCGTTGGTCACCGTGTGGAAGGGTGCGGGCAAGATTGAAAGCGCGTTCTTTCAACCCAACTCGTTCGAGTACAGCCCATGTGCGGTCTTCGTATTGTTTGAAAGCGGACGCTGCCTGCCAGAACTTGAAATTATCTCCGCCCAATGCCTGGCAAGCCAGACGCACATTTTCGAAAACCGTCAGGTTGGGGAAGATATTACTGATCTGGAACGAGCGCCCGATCCCAAAATGGATCGTGCGATGGACAGGCTGGTGGGTGATATCGTGTCCCTTGTAGATGACCTGTCCGCTGGTCGGCTCGATGTTGCCGCTCAACAGGTTGAAGAAGGTGGTCTTACCCGCACCGTTGGGACCGATGATGGCGTGCATTGTGTTCTTTCTGACTTTGATGCTGACATCGTCCACAGCTACCAAGGCACCAAATTCCCTGCGCAGGTTGATGGTTTCGAAAATGATCTCAGAATTCATGGGCATATCCCAATCTTTGACCGTTGACCGTGGATGATGGACAATCATGTTCCATCATCCACGGTCGGTCGTTTAGCTGTCGAGAATTTGAGTTCCCGGTATTCATGAGAACACCAGAAACTCAATTGTAGTATGAAATTACTGTCCGCTCAGGGAGCCGAAGGGCAGGTCACCGCAGCGGTCCTTCAGGTTTTCAGGCAGCAAGCAGGGCGGTTCGGGGCGGGTGGTCTCCACGTATTCGTAGTAGTTCGCATCTGCAGCGGTCAGGTCAACCAGTTTGAGGATGTACATATCCTGTATGGCGACATGATCTTCCGGGCGGATGTAAACGGTTCCCTTGGGACCTTCAAAGCTCATGCCTTCGAATGCGGCCAGCAGAGCATCACCACCAGCATCGCCGTTGGTAGCCTTCAAACCTTCCACGAGCATGATGGCGGCATTCATGCCGTCGGCTGCGAATAAGTCGGGCATCGTTTCATAGCGTGCCTTTTGTTCGGCAACCAGGAAATCATTGGCGGCATTTTTGGGAGCAGACCAGTGATAGAGGATGCCATTGGTGCTGCCAACTGCGTTACCATACCAGAGCGGCATCAACACATTGTCGATAAAGGTCGCGCCCAAGCTCATCTCTTCGTTAACACCGAGGTCGGTCGCAGCTTGCATCAACGGGACAAAGCCGCCGCCTGCCCAGGTCACAATGTATGCCTCTGCACCAGAGTTGAGCACCTGCTCCATGTAGGTTGTGAAGTCGGTGGTGTCCAGCGGGGCAAAAATGTCATCGGCGACAAATTCACCGCCTTCGAGGCCACAGGCATCGCGGAAGGCGGCAGCCGAACCCTGACCAAAGGCATAGTCCGGGGCGATCTGGACAAAGGTCTTGTACTGTTTGGTCAGGTACAGACATTCATTCATTGCGTCCTGATAGTTGTTGCGGCTGGTGCGGAAGGTGTATTCGTTGAAGTTCACGCCAGTGATGTCGTTCGCGGCAGCAGGGGCAACGATCAACGGGATCTTGTTTTCGGCAGCAATACCCTGCAGGGTTGCGGTCGCGCCGGAAGAAACAGTACCCACCAGGATGTTCACTCCTTCAACATCGATCAACTCGCGGGCAACTGTGGCGGTATTGTCAGGGGTGCTGGCATCATCACGCACAAAAACCTGGATCTCACAGTTGTCGAGCGTGAAGGTATTCTCCTGTGTAGCAGCGAAATCGAACTTGTCGCCAGCCGAACCTGCGGCGCCGGTCGCGTATTCCATGCCCAGCATGAATGAAGGCAGGATGTGCGCGCCATAGATTGCCAATGCACCGGAGACATCCGTGATCAAGCCAACCTTGATCGGCGCATCACATGTCAAGCCGGTCGGTTCAACGGGGGCGGGTTCTTCCGCGGGGGGAACAGCAGTCGGTTCAGGCGCCTTGGTCGGTTCTTCGACCATGGGTTCTTCGGTCGGTTCGGGTGTGGCGGCTGGTGCACAGGCAGAAAGCATCATGGCGATTGCCAGTAAACCAGCAAGAATCAATTGAATTTTTTTCATCTCAAGCTCCTCCAAAAAGTTTATGAATGGATTTATCGTACATTGAAGTGACAGCCATTTTTATTTAATAATCTCACCTCCTATTTTACAAATTGGATGACAGCCTGCGCGGCTTCTTCCGGGACTTCCAATGGGAAGAAATGCCCCGCATCAGGAAGTATGCAGATCTGACTCCCCGGTATCTTTTTCGCCAACAAATCAGCATTCGCCGCCGGGACAACTTTATCGTGCGCACCGAACAGGATCAGTGTCGGCACGGAAACATTCGGTAACTTATTCTCGAAGGCGGCTGCTTCGGGGAGTAAGGCAAGCCCGATGGCAAACTGCGCCTGATAATGGACAGGTTCGATCGGGTTGGCAATGCGCCACTCGATCCATTTCTGGATCATCTCAGGATTTTTCTCCGCCCAGCCCGGTGCAGTGCTGACGACAAGTCCATTTTTAAAGCGTGTTACTGGGTCACTTGTCACATCGGAAAGAACCGCCATCGCTTCCGGCGTGACCGGCACGTGGCGCGGACCTCCAAAGTTTGTGGAAGCAAGGATCAATTTGCCTACTCTCCCTGGATATTCCAAGGTGATTGCCTGCGCGATAAAACCTCCCATTGAATGTCCCATGATGAGCGCCTTGTCAATGGTGAGTGCATCGAGCAATCCGACCGTATCCTTTGCAAGCATGGATGCTGAATAAGGTCCAGCAGGTTTATCCGATTGACCACCGCCGCGGTTATCCAGCGTGATGACTTGAAAAAACTTTTCCAGATACGGAACCATGAGATGCCACTGCCACATGGAATATCCCAACCCGGAGATCAATACAAGCGGCGTGCCTCCACCGTGGACCTCGTAATACAACTCAATATCGTTTACTTTTGCTTTGGGCATTTTACGCTCCTTGCAAATACTTCTCTTTCAACTTGATCTTCTCAACCTTTCCATATGCCGAATACGGCAACTCATTTGCAAAAACAAGCTCTTTGGGGATCTTGAACTTTGCAAGCCTGCCTAGGCAATGTTCCTTCAACTCATCTTCTGAAACATTCAAACCATCTTCCAATACAACGATCATCAAACCGATCTCTCCCCACTTTGCATCAGGCTTGCCGATCAAGGCAGCATCCTTCACAGCCGGATGCTCACGGACAACGGCTTCGACTTCGGCGGCATAGATGTTCTCACCGCCGCTTTTGATCATATCCTTGTAGCGTCCGTCAATATAGTAGAAACCGTCTTTATCTTTATGTGCCATGTCGCCAGTGTGGAACCAACCATCCACGATTGACTTGGAAGTCGCTTCGGGGTTGCGCCAGTAACCAGATGTAACGTGCGGACCGCGAATCAGCAATTCGCCAGCCGCGCCAGTTTCAAGGTCCGCGCCTGATTCGGGGTCAACGATCCGCATCTCGCTATGGAAGATTGGCTTACCCACCGATCCAGTTTTCGGCACAGAGTCCTCATCGGTCATGCTGAAGCAGTTGGTGCCCACTTCGGTCAGTCCATAGCCTTGTCGGAAGATCACTCCTTTTTTATCTCTCCAGGCTTGCATCAGTTGAGGCGGGCAGGGCGCGCCACCGCTGATGAAAAAATGTACCTGGCTGAAATCTGCTTTTTCAAAGTAATCGGACTCCATCCACATCTGAAAGAGCGTTGGTACACCGAGGATGACCGTGCAACCTTCCTCCATGATCCAACGCAATGACGCGGCGGGATCAAAATCACGTGCCAGAATAATGCGCCCGCCCACATAGAAGAGGGGCGTGAGAAAAACGAACAAACCGCCCCCGTGAAACATGGGTGTGTACACGGGTGAAACGTCTTTCTCGGTCAGCCCCCAACTGATGACCGTGTTGATGGCGTTGAAAAGGATTTGACGATGCGGAAGGATGGCACCCTTGGGGTTGCCCGTTGTGCCGGATGTGTAGAGAATGCAGTAGGGCGTTTCTAGATCCATTTCAGGACGCTTCGGTTCCTGAGCCGATGCCTGTTTCACCCCATTTTTATACTCCACCTCTCCCGCCAATCCCGCTCCGCGTAGGTTGACGTAATGCTCCACGTGGATGTCCGCTCGCATCTCTTCAATTATCGGCGCAAATTCCGGTTCAACGATCAGCACCTTCGGTTCAAGGTCATTGACCATGTAGGTCAATTCGTGAAATGTCAACCGCCAGTTGAAGGGAGCGAATATGGCGCCGATCTTCGGCAAGCCATAGATCAGATCGATATATGCAACACTGTTCTTCGCAAGGATGGAAACCCTGTCACCCGGCTGGACACCTAACTCATCACGCATGAAATTTGCCAACCGATTGGCGCGTTCATTCAACTCTGCATACGTATAGCGCTCACCAGTCTCCAATTCGACCAGTGCGATACGCTCAGGAGTTAATTGGGCTCTTTTGCTTAACAGGTCAACCGCGTGCATACATCTCCTTGACAGGATGTTTTATTCTAGTATTTGTGGGTTACCGGGTGGTTACACTGTTTCAGGACTGCTTTGCAAGAAAGCCAAGCAGGATCGAATTGAACTCCTGCGGATGTTCCCAGCAGGAGGCATGCCCCGCACCCATCAGTACATGATATTCGGCGTGCGGGATGTTCCTTTTCAAGATTTCAGCGTAACGAATGCCTTTAAGCAGATCCAATTCACCGACCATGATGCAGGTTGGGACTTTGATTTCCCCCAGTCGCGCAGTGAAATCCACTTCAAAGAAAGCTTCACACAAGCGGATAATTGCGGCAAAGTCCAGAAGTCCATAACGTTTTTTTGCATCCTCAAGGAGTGCAGTGTTATTTGCAATAAACTCCGGCGAGAAATTCCACGTCACGGTGCTGTTGAAAAATGCCAACGCGTCACCTGTTTTGAGCGCATCCACCCAACTTTGGATGATGATCCGCAAGTCCGCTGGAACCTCACTGACCGTATCCATCAGGATCAAACTCCGCACTTTTTCGGGATATTTCAAAGCAAATGCCTGCGCCACCTCCCCGCCATAGGAGATACCAGAGATGTGAGCTTTTTCAATCTCCAATGCATCCAACAATGCAGATAGATCGTCCGCGTGCTTATCCATCGAATAAGGGCTCTCTGGATGGTCAGATTGCCCCTGGCCTCGACAGTCGTATTGCAGCAGACGATAATGTTTTGATAGAGTCTTCGTCTGATAAACCCAGCTTGTGGCGGCGTTCATGATGATGCCATTATTCAACACAAGGACGGGTGCATCCTCAGGGCCATGCAATTCATAGTAGATGTTTACGCCATTGACCTGAATCGTGGACATGCTCCCTCTACTGAGAAAACGTCCCGAAAGTCTATCTATCGAGGGACTGACCCTTTCGAATGAACCTTCGGGACGTTCCTTGTATTAAACCGCACGAAAAGCCAGGAAAGTCTTCTTCTTTTCGCCTTCCCCGCGCTCGACAAATTCCGCTTCCAACGGCGTTCCGATCTTGACCTTTTCCGGCTTGGTGGCGTCCAGTCCCAAAATCTGGGCACTGATCTTGACGCCTTCTTCCAGTTCAACCACACCAGCAAGGTAGGGCTTATCGCGCCCGTACCCCGCTTCGATCATGGATGTCGGAGCAATAAAAATGGACGTGAATGCTGCGAGCTTCCCCTTGCCGCTGAATTCAACCCAAGTCAATTGATCGCTATGACAGTTGGAGCAGATGGCGTGCGGCGGAAGGAAATCCTTGTTGCAAGTGGGGCAATGAGACCCCATAAGCTTCTTCTCGCTCAGGAACGCGTAAAATGAGGCAGATGTGAACGAACGTTCAGTGGTTGTTATCGTCATCTTAGTTTCTCCTCTCATAGATGTGCACCACACAGGTGCCACCCGTGCCGCCGACATTGTGGGTCAAGCCTAAAGCAAGGTCGCGCTGAACCTGACGTTCCCCCGCTTCTCCACGCATCTGCTTGAATATCTCTACTGCCTGCCCAACGCCCGAAGCGCCGACCGGATGTCCCTTGGATTTCAGTCCGCCGGAGGTGTTGATCGGCTTGGCTCCATCGCGTGCCGTGACACGATCTTCCGCCATGCGATAGCCTGTTCCTGGCTCGAAGAATCCGATATCCTCAGTGGCGACCACTTCCGCGATGGTGAAGCAGTCGTGGACTTCCGCGACGCGGATGTCGTCGGGTTTTACACCGGCCATTTCATACGCCTCTTGTGAGGCGAGACGTGCAGCTCGCAGCGTGGTCAAATCTTCCCGGTCGTGCAGGGCAACATCCGAGGCTTGGCCCGAACCGATGATGTGGAGCGGGTGGTCCGTGAATTGTTTGGCAATATCCTCTGCCACGAGCAGGACAGCCGTTGCACCGTCCGTGATCGGGGAGCAATCGAACAGCCTGAGAGGCCAGGCGATCATCGGGTTGGCGCTGTCATCGTGGAGGAAGTCCATCTCATTCTGCCAGGTTGGAATGGGCTTCCCTTTTTTCTCCGCAGCCTTCTTGCGTCCATCCATCCAGGCGGGGATGGACATGCCGAACTGTGCGTTCGGGTTGAGAGCGCCATTCTCATGGTTCTTGATGGCAACGTTCATTAGATGCTCGGGCATCATCCCGTATTTGTACATGTACGCCGAGGCAATGGCGGCATAAAAACCGGGGAATGTAAAGCCAGCCGGGATCTCATAGGTTGTATCCGCGGCAGCAGCAAGGGTATCGGTCACTTCCGCGGTGGGAAGGTTGGTCATCTTCTCGATACCACCTATCAACGCAATGTCATACAAGCCTGAGGCAATTGCCAGAATGCCCTGACGTAACGCAACACCACTGCTCGCGCACGCATCTTCGATACGCGTGGCGGAACGTGAAGCCAGCCCGACCACATCCGCCATGATGGGCGCGGTATGACTTTGCGATTCAAATAGATCGCTCGAAAAATTGCCAATGAAAATCGTTTCAATATCGGCTGTATCGAATCCCTTGTCCACCGATTTGCGCATGGATTGGAACGCCTCCACAAAAAGGTCACGGCTATTCTTCTCCGGGAATGCACCGAACTTACTCATCCCGGCACCGACCATCGCCACCCCACGACCAAGTTTTCTTGATTTAGGCATGAAGCCCTCCTTTAAGAGTGAGAAGTGGAAAGTGGGTAGTGGTTGGTATTGCAGGATGAGCGCTGAATCCATCCATCACTTCGAACTACCCACTGTACCTTATTTCAAAACTTTGGCGATATGAGACATGACCTCATCCGGCTTTTCGATATAGGGGGAGTGTCCCGTGTCTGCAATGACCACTTCCTCGTACGATCCGCCTTTCGCTTTGTATTCCTCAAGGATGTGGCGCGTCTGTCCGACCATGGGCTGAGGCGGATACACTTCAACGCCCGGCCAGCCGGGAACAAGTCCAAGTTGTCCGAGTGTGCCAAAGTCAAAGAGTGAGTTATCAGATACGATTTGGTCCGAATCGCCGCGTATCCACAACATGGTCGGCTTGGAAGAAACCGCGATGAACTTTCCCACACTATTACCCACATATTTTGGTGATAGTGCATTGATCGGGCCAAACTTCCCCGGTGCAACATTGGGCCAGTTTCCTGAAGCAACAAAATCACCGGGATATTTCTGTTCACCGATCTTCTCTGTGAGCAGGGACGAAAGCAAATCTTCCTCGCGTTCAGGCTTGAACGGCGGCTTCCAATAGAAACTATTCATGACCACACGCGGTGAAGCCTGCGGATTATCAGCAGAGCGGTCACCTGCTGCGATCAACTTCGGGAAATCCGGGTTGACAATACCGCCGCCTGAACCCGCAAAATCATCATAACAAGGCTTCCCGTCAATGGTTTTGGAACCGCCGAATCCGTATGGTGAACCGGGGTCAACAACCGTACCGCTCAAAATGCGTCCGCTGTTTTCAGCGATCAAGGCGAACACGATCGTCCCACCCATGGAGTGTCCAACCGCATGCGTCTTGTCGATCTTGAGCGCATCGAGCAGCGCAAAAATATCATCCACCCAATCGCCCATGCCGCGCGTGGCGTCGATCAGCTTGTCTTCGGTATCGCCATAACCACGCAGGTCAGGCGCAATACCGCGAAAATCATCAGGCAGTTTGAGCATCAGATCCTCCCAATATGCGGAGGAGGAAGCGTTGCCATGAATGAACAAAACAGGCGTGCCATCTTCAGGTCCGCTGAAGAGCACGTGCGTTTGTATTCGAGCAGTATCGATCATCTTTGAAGTAATGCCGGGTAAAGTAGGAACAGTGGACATATTAATCTCCTTTGGTAAATTGGTTGCGTAATTCGCGTTTGAGAATTTTCCCTGCAGCGGAAATCGGCAGGGCATCTATGAGAGTCACAGACCTGGGAATCTTGTATTTCGCCAAACGTTCAGTCATAAAATTCAATAGTTCATCCTCCGTCGCAGTTTGATTCGGTTTCATCACAACGCAAGCCATCCCCACCTCTCCCCATTTAGGATCCGGCAAACCTATCACTGCACACATATGCACAGACGGATGCTGATACAAAACCTTTTCGATCTCAGCGGGGTACACGTTCTCGCCGCCGCTGATGAACATATCCTTCTTTCGATCGACAATAAAGAAATATCCATCCTCATCATATTGTGCGACATCGCCCGTGTGGAAATATCCGCGCTCATCGACAGCTTCTTCCGTAGCTTGGGGATTATTGAAATAGCCGGAACAATACGACGGACCTTTCAGCACCAATTCACCCGCCTCATTCGGACCGAGGAACCTGTTCGCGACATCGACGACTTTCGCGTCCACAAAGAAGTTTGGTCTGCCGATCGAACCCGCCTTGCGGATGGCATCTTCCGGCGCCAACGCAAAGATTCCCGGACCGAACTCAGTCATCCCAAATCCCTGCTTGAAGCGGATATTCTTTTCCTTTGTATATTTCTCTACGAGTGGAACAGGCAGCGGCGCGCCGCCCGATGTGCAGAACCGCAGCGATGACAAGTCCACGTCATTCCAATTGGAGGCAGTCGTCAGCATCTGATACATCGTCGGCACCGCGGCAAATACCGTGACCTTCTCACGCTCCAGCAAACTCAATACCTGCACGGGATCAAATTGCTTGATGAAGATCGTCGTCCCGCCAAAGATGACCTGTGGCAGCGTATAAACGAAAAGTCCTCCCGTATGGAACATCGGGAAGACATTGAGATACACATCGTTATGAGTCACATCATGGATGACTGTATTGAGCGTATTCCACGCGATCATGCGGTGCGACATTTCCGCGGCTTTGGGATGTCCCGTTGTGCCACCCGTAAAGATTAGCGCAGCAATATCTTCCGCTTCCAACGTTTCACAGGTGACCGGAGTTCTTACGCTGGATTGAAGTATTTCTTCAAAGTTCCTGCTATCCTTGACACCATTCCCATCCAAATGAAGAAGCATGAGCGGATACTCGTCCGTTAGTTTGGAAACATTCTCCTTGAAATCATCGGAAAAGATCAAAACCTTTGGCGTGGTGTACTGGAAAATTTCCAGCAATTCATGCCAACTCAAGCGCCAATTCAGTGCCGTGTGAATTGCTCCAAGCTTGGAACACGCGAAGAATGAATCCAGATGTTCATATCCATCCCGTGCAAGGATGGCAACCCGGCCGCCTTTTTCAACTCCCTGTGATCTCAACCAGTTGGCAAGCTTGTTCGCACGGCGATTTGCATCCCGAAACGTCAACCGCCATTCTGGGGACTTGCCCGTATCAACGAACGCAAGTTTGTCGGGAGAGTAAAGTTCTCTACGGGCAAGATAGTCGCCGATGTACATATTTGCTCCTTGCAATGAAAGAAGAAAGAGGAAAGAACCACATCTTTCACCTTTTTTCTTTCTTCAATCATCTCGCTGTCCATCTCCAAACGGACGATGCCATCGTGATCCCGCCGCCACTGGCACAGAAGAGGATGACATCACCGGGCTTGGGTCCCTTGCCCTGGTCAATAGAATCATCAAGCGCCATGACCACACAAGGCGAACCCGTGTAGCCCCATTTATCCATCACCCAGTGTGTCTTTTCGAGGGGTTGTTTGAGCAGGTCCATCATGAACTCGATGGTGCGGAGGTTGAGTTGAGTGAAAAAATAATGGTTTACATCGTCGAAGGTGAGACCGGCTTTATCGAGCGCGCCTTGCATCAACTTCGGCCAGTATTCGGTGTTGAAGGTCTTGGGGAACTTTTTGACGAACTCCACTTTGGGCGGACCGAACTGTGACATGTTCTCCGGCGTGCAGGGGCGGTACGTGCCGCCCGTGTAGATTCCCAACGCGTCATGGAAGGAACCAACCGATAACAAGTTGCTTCCGAGAAAGCCCTGTTCGTCACCAACGCCCAGCACAACTGCGCCTGCGCCATCCGCGAACAAGTTGGCAGTTTTCTTATCATTGAAATCAAGAAAGCGACTCATGCCATATCCGCCTGCGACAAGGATGTACTTCATCCTCGGCTCGGTCATCAGATATTTTGCGCCCTGATCGAGCGCAGTGACCCAACCCGCACACGCGGAGTTGACATCATAACAACCCGCCTTGTCCGCGCCGAGTTTGGCTTGGACAACAACCGATGTGGATGGTGAGAGGTAGTCCGGGGTGTCAGTGGAGACAATGATCAGGTCGAGGTCGGCAGCTTTCAGTCCGGCATGATCGAGGGCTTTTTGGGAGGCTTTGACAATTAGATCAGATGTCGTCTGCTCGGGGGACATCCAGCGGCGTTCGCGAATCCCGACATTGGCGAGCAGCCACTCGTGTGTGGATTCGCCCATAAACGCGTCAATTTCCGCGTTGGTAACGACGCGCTCGGGAACATAACTTCCAGTGGAAACGATTTGAGGATGGAGCGCCATTCTAGGTTCCCACCACGATGCCGCCGTCTACACGGAGGGTTTCACCCGTGATGAACGAGGCTTCATCGGATGCGAGGAAAAGATAGGCATTGGCAATGTCGCGCGGCTCACCCATGCGTCCC
Organism: uncultured Anaerolinea sp.; assembly: GCA_964436455.1. Classification (GTDB taxonomy): domain Bacteria; phylum Chloroflexota; class Anaerolineae; order Anaerolineales; family Villigracilaceae; genus Defluviilinea. The sequence goes on from CAYTDB010000020.1 coordinate 25,170, forward strand.
AACGGCGTGCGGGCTTTCATGCCTTCGATGATCTTTTCGGGCATCGAGTTAAGGATTTCGGTGGCAGTGAAGCCCGGCGCGACCGCGTTGACACGGATGCCGAATTTGCCAAGCTCACGTGCCCAGACTTTGGTCATGCCGATGACGCCCGACTTGGTGGCAACATAATTGGTCTGACCGAAATTGCCATCCAAGCCGACAATGGATGTCGCGTTGAGAATGACACCGCCGCCCTGCTTGATCATCTGGGGAGCAACCGCCTGGGCGCAATTAAAGACACCCTTGAGATTGACCGAGATCACGAGATCGAAATCTGCTTCGGACATCTGACTAACAAGTTGCCCCTCTTTGACCTTGACCAGTTGTCCGTCGCGCAGGATGCCTGCATTGCTGACCATTACATCCACGCGTCCGTATTTGGCAACCACATCGTCCACCCATTTCTGGACTTCTTCGCGGTTGGCAACGTTTACCTTGTAGTACGCAGCGTCCACGCCAAGTTCCTTGACTGTTTCCTGTCCTGTCGTTTCATTGACATCGCAGATGACAACCTTAGCGCCTTCCTCGGCAAATTTCAAGGCGGTGGCTTTGCCAATGCCTGCCGCGCCGCCGGTGACCAGTACAACTTTATCCTTCATTCTCATTTTATTGCTCCTGTTTTATGGTTTCGTTGAAATGGAAACAGCGTCATTTCCGTCCGAGCCTGTCTTTGTCTCGAGCGGCACATAACGCCGTATGAATTCGACCGCGTCCTCCCATACGTGGAAGTTCATTTCCTCATCGCTTTGGATGTGGCGGATCGAGCCACGGAAGGGATGCTTGGAGGCACCCGCCGGTTCATCCTGCGCTTCGTTCATAACAAAGCGGATGACGAACGAGGAAATGAAAGGAGGTTGGGAGTCCATTGCCGTTAGGATAGCAGGTGGTGGTAACGGGGGAGTTACACAGGATTAAAAATTCCTCCTTCATCCAAGCATGTGCGGGATGAAAGAGGAAAGAAGTTTCAGTTCTTTTTAGATGTGTCCTATTGCCCCGTTAATTTTTCATACAAATTCTGTGTTTCTGGCGCAGGGCTTACATCCAATTCTTCGCGTAAGGTTTGTACACAACGCTGGTATGTTCTTCCCATTTGACCTCTATCGCCTAATCCATCATATGCCAGCATTAAGTGACGGTATGCCCGTTCCCAGCAATTGTCCTGACCCAGAATGCGCTGGCACAGGTCAATCGTTTGGGCATACCGCTTTTGCCCGATCAGTATGTCAACAAGGTGATCGGATGTCTCAAGAAATAATGTCGATACCCTCTCACGTTCCTCCGCTGCCCAGGTTTCGTAAATGGCATCAGGCAGGTATTCGCCTGCGAACAGGTCCACCGCACGTTGAAGGGAGTCTGGATTCCCTTTCGCCTCTTTTACAGCTTTCGTGAACATCTCCGCATCCAGCCAAAGGTCGGCGTTGGGACGTAAGCCGTAGGTGGTGCCTTCACGCAGGATGTAGGCGGACTCAGAACCCGCATCCCGATTTGGTTCGAGCACCTGATACAGCGTATTCAGTGTGATCTTGAAATTGCGTTGGGCGATGGCTGGGTCGGCATCATGCCAAAGGTGTTCACAAATTTGGTCGCGGTCAAGCGGGGAGTGGCGATACGTCAACAGGAGTTGGAACAACTGCTTCGACTTTTCGCGCCGCCACCCATTGGATGGGATCGCCTCATCCCCCCGCCAAACCTGGAACCCGCCCAAAGTTTGGACTCTTAGCTGATAGCCCGGGTGCCCCTCAATCCCTGCCAGCCCAAGCCCCTCGGATAGAAGTTGAGCAACATAGCCCTGCTCCCATCCCATCTGTCTGGCATGGAGTAGCAACGGAACGAAGATGCGTTCATCCAACGCGCCAAGCATGGAGGTGCGGGTGAACAGGAAATCATAACCATTCGTCTGGCAGGTCGCAAGCACCTCGGGCAGGGTCTGCGTAAGGCGGTCAAATTGCTTACGTTTGAAATATCCATACGACATCCACAATCGTGCTGCGCTTTGTCCGAACGGGTCACTGCATTCCTGGAAACCAGTCACCGCCCTGCCCAGCCATCCTTCGGCAGACTCATACTGACCTGCCAGCATCAGGCTTGCTCCCGTGTTTGTGCGTATCAAGGACGCGATCCATTCATCACCTGCCAGCACAGCAATCTCAATGGATTCCTGCGCGTGAGTCAGTGCCCTGGTCAGGTCTCCGGAATATCCATACGAACGGCACAGCCCCCAGCCCGATTCAACCCGCAAGCGCGGCACTGCCAGCATTCGGCTGATCTCGATGCTCTTTTCATATTGCTGGCGGGCTTTGTTGAAATTCTCGGTGCGTTCCTTGAAACTGCCAAGAAACATCCAAGCATGTCCCTGGCGCATATGACCGACCGCGCTAATGAACGGAGAGTCCAACGATTCGCCCCGTCGTGTTCCCTCCACGGCTGCTTGATACGCCAATTCCGGTTCACCTTGAATGGAATAGATCAATGACAGGATCAGCAATGTCTCACGGTGCGCGCGCGGCGTTTGAACGGGATTTGCCTTTTCGGCTTCAGCACGCTTCTCCAGTTCCCTCCTCGCCTCATTGAAGCGACCCGTGCGCAGCAGAACCCTGAACCACAACTGATCATTGGCTGGACCTTCCAATCGGAGGCTCTCGGCACGTTGACGCAGCCGTTCCGCTTCCTCCACACGCCCCGAATTGAGTTTGTTCTCCGAAAGCAATTCGAACAGGCGGATTTGTGCTTCGCGGTCGTCAAAGCCATCGCTAAGTCGGATGGCTTCCTCAAGTAACTGCTCGGCTTTACTTGGGTCAACCGTATCGAGATACACGCGTGCCTGTCCGCGCAGGGCACGCGCGATGCCATCCTGTTGTCCGCGTGTGCGCCAGATGGTTTCCGATTGCTGGTACCAGCCCAGTGCCTCTTCAAAACGGCTGTGCAGACGGGCAAGTTCTCCCAGCGTAAAAATAAGCATGGGATGTTGATGCAGGATCTCGGGCGGCAGGGAATCGATGTATGTCGCAAGTGTATCCAGCCGTCCCACGCTGAGCAGGTTCCCCGAATATTGGTCAAGCATATCAGCCACGGCGTCCCATGCCTGCGCTTCAAGCAAGTGGTAGACCATGGATTCGGGATCGTTGCGCGCTGAAAAATAATCCGCTGCAATACGATTCCATTTTTGCCGTTGCTCGACTGTGGATTGCTGGCGCAGAAAGTTGTGGAAGATGTGATGGTAGCGCATCTCGCCTTCGGCAGTTTCTACAATGAACAAATCCTGCCGCCGCAGATAGGCAAGCATGGAGGCTGAGTCACCCATGGGATTGCCTACTGTCCTTCGAAGCGCGTCGCAGACATCAGGCTTAAGGTCACGAAGCGTGGATGTGATCAAGAGAAAGTCGCGGACATCGGCTGATTGCCCCGCAAAGACTTCGCGTGCCAGCAGGTCGAAAAGCGTATCCAGTGAAGCCGCCTGCCAGCGTGATGGAAAATCCAAAGATGGCAGGGGCTGGGCGCGCAGGTTCTGCCAGATCAACTGCAATGCAATCGCCCAACCTTCAGTGTACGCGAGCAGCGAATCTGCCTCCTCGGCTGTCAGTTCAACGTTGTAATGGGTTGCGAATAACGCGGTAATTTCATCAGCGTTAAATGTCAATGCTGTTTGGTCTAGCAGTAACACTTCCCCTTTTACCCGCCAGCGTGAAAGGTTCGGCAGTGTGATCGTTGGTCGTCCCGATAACAGCACGTGGAAATTTGCCGGAGCCAGCCCAATGAGGCGGTCAAGCAGGTGCGGCACTTCACCCGCCTCTGTGACGTGATGCGCATCATCTAGAATGAGCAAGGCGGGAACAAATAAATAACTGCTTAGTGCATTGATGACCTGATCGAGAACCCCGCGCCACGGTAACGGACCCTGTCTGCCCTCCCATGATTCAAGGAAGGAGGTGGGCAGTTCTTTGATATCTGGCAGGGCTTGCTGAATTGCATGACAAATATGCAGGAGGAAGACCAACGGGTCGTTATCTTCATCACTGACCTGATACCAGACGACCGGCTGAGTCTCAGCTGACAACTCAGCCAACGAAGTACTCTTGCCATATCCCGCTCCGGCTTGAAGGATGGTCAGGCGATAATCAAATGCCTGTTTCAGCGTATCACTCACACGCGGACGGGGGAGTGTTCGTGCATTGCGAGGGGGAGGAATGATCTTGGTGCGGAGAACGGTGTGGAGGAACATGATTGGTCTGTAGAAGTTTATCCTACAACTTGGAATCCTTGCAACGCCCAAGGAATCGCTCATATTCGATTTCGCCATCATACTCTTCGGATGGCTGCGAAGCGTGCAACTTCTCCATCAGCCGTGCGAATTGGGTAGCTTCACTTTCCATCAGATCCACAACAGTGCGTGCCAGTTTCAGAATGCAGTGATGGGCACTCGCTGACAAATTCATACTTATGCATAATGGTGTCACCCGTAAAGTGAAAGGTTGTAGATCGGCAGAATTGTTGATCGGAAATTGAAATAAGAACACCCCTGCACGTAGATATGTTTTCGTTTCGGCATTTTGCCCTTTATTGTTCTGAGCATCCTGTCTCCATATGTGGGGGCTACGCTGTGGTATGTAGTGGAATAGAACGGAATAATACCCGTATACAGGATATCTGCCGTATATATGATCTGGTAATTATCTTGTAGTTGCGTGTTCGTACTAGAATCCCTCGATACCTTCCTGCTCCAGTTTCAAGCCCCGCTTAAGCAAATGTTCGATGATAAGGCGGACATCACGCAAGTCAGGGTGTAGAAGCAAGCGTTTGAGGCTCGTGCGATCAGATGCGGTGAGTGGCTGGGTACGGGAGATATTGGCTTCGAGCGTGTCGATGTCCATTAAATAGGGTTGTATCTTTTCGCTAACTGTTCGACGCAGTTGACGCAGGATATTGAAGCCGCCATAATCCAAATCTGACCAGAGGTAGATGGGCGTGGATTTGGGAAGAAGGCGCAAGATGCCGCGGATGGCGGGGGACGGATTGCCATAGGTGCAAATAACTGCATCATGTATCCGCTCCGCTTCACTACGGGATGATATGTTGCGTCCCAGAGGGATGCTGCGCGAGGTTCCGTTTTTACTCATGTACCTGTCTACTTGTTGGTGGAAGGTGGTGAGGTTTTCGATGCAGAGGATGGATTCAGCATGCACAGATTGCAGCATGGATATTTGAGCAGCAGGAAAACCAATAGATGGAGCGAAGCCGCTCAGGTCGAGTATCTCGCCATTTTCGGTAGAGAGTTTCCAGTTCCCAGATAAATGGATGTAGTTTGGATTAGCAACGAGATTTAATTCGAGCAGGACTTCCTGGGCAGAGATGCGTTTCCATTCGGGGTTGCCAAGGCGGGCAAGACTTACAATGTGACCCTTGATAACTTCGAAGCGTTTTGTATTGTTGAAGACGCGCACACTGAACACGCGGTAGGGAGTCTCCGCCGTCAGCACAGGTAATGCCTGTAAAGCGGCGAGCAGGTCAAGGTTCAGGTTTGAATCGGTGAGGCTGAATGGATCAGGGGATTTTTCCACCTTGAGCTGGTACAGGATGTAGGAAACTGCACGGGCGCGCCAGTCATCTTGAAAGCGGAATTTGTCGGCGAGGAGCAAGCTTTCCAGGCGGGAACGGTTATTGGCAATGGGAGTACGTTTGATGAGTTGAAAAATCTCCTTGTTGCGTGTTCCATGTTCTGTTTTCGGGAGGGTAATGGATTGAAGCAAATGTCCTGTTTCACCTGGAAGCCAGGTAAGTTGAAGAAGTCCCTGCTTTTCGAGAAGGCTGAATTGTTCATTTGCAAGGAGCCGCGGCTCAGGGTTTGCTTGTGAAAAATAACCTGGGAGGCGAAGATTGGCGAGGACGACTTTTATAGAGCGTGTCGTGTGTTCTGCCCGGCGTTCGAGAATGTCGAGCAGGGTATTCAGCGTAACTGTCACATCAGGCGAAGGGGTAAAAGGCAATTCCATTTTCACTCAACTATGCCGCACTAATTACAGGCTCTCCAGCTTTTCCATCATCTCATGTTTGTCGATCTCGATCACGAAGGAATGGTTGTTTTTGCGGACAACGGTACAAACGCTGTCCACGTATGGCAAGAGCGATCCCGATTTATCGGGCGGGGTTGCAAGGAGAACCTGCAAGCCTGCTTCGCGCATGAAATGCAGTGCGGAGGCGGTGCGGGCAGTATCCATTTTGCTGAAAGCTTCATCGAAGAGCGCAAGACGGATGGTGTCGGAGGGACGAGCTTGATTCAGGCGGTATGCCTGGGCAAACGAAGCTGCCATTGCCACATAAAAAGGTGTGGTGGTCTCGCCGCCGCTTTTTTTTGCGTTGATCTGGCTCAGGAGAGCGCGGTCGCCGCTGGGGTAGTGGATCCGAATATCATATTGCAGGTAGTTTCGATAATCTTGCAACTCGCGCAACTCGGCATTTTCGTTGTCGTGCGCGTTGGTGAGACGCTCGAAGAGCAAGTCCCAGCCCTGTTGATGTTTTTGGCGGAAGTCTGAATCGAAGAGCGAATCGCCCATCACCTGCTGGCTGTCCATTACCATGTCGAAGACCTGGCGCAGGGCGGGTGCAGGCTGGTTGATGAATTCAAACCGTTCGCCGCCGAAGCGCAGGTTGGCAAGCGTATCATTGAGAAACGCGAGTTGCTGGCGCGCGTCTTCGATTTGTTCATGCAGGCGATGGATGAAGTTTTCGACAAGTTCCTGTTCGGCAAGCCCGCGCTGATGCACAATTTGATTTTCGTAGTTGGGCAACTCGGATGTAATCAGTTTTTCTTTTTCGGTGATGTAGCGTGTTGCGTCGTCTGCATCATCGGTGCCAAAATCATAGCGGATGGAGTATGCCTGTTTAGCTTCGCGCAGGCGGTCGCGCGAACGTCCTTCGGCGGTCTGGTAGTCGTTTTCGTAGCGGCTGGCATTTTGCAGGATTACTTCAAGCGGCTGGCGTTCGTGTCGGCGTTCGTATTCTTTTTGGACATCGGACTTCGTCTCCTCATCGGCATTCTCCTGGATGAGGAAAGACTCTGCGCTTTGTATGGATTCATCTGCGCTTCTTTCCAGGCCTGGAATGGACTCCGTTTCGATCTGCTTTATCTTCTCTTCGAGATTCCCAAGCTTCCGTTCTGTGGCGTTGACTTCTATCTGCAACTGGTCACGTTCACGCTGATGTTTTTCCACTTCAGCTTTGAGGGTCTCAACGGTGTGAGAATCGAGCGCGGCGAGTTCCTGGTTGAGTGCGGCGAGTTCGATTTCCAGCGGTGCGATCTGGCTGATGACAGGCAGGGCAGTTTCAAGTTCGATGAACGGGCGAATCTTGGTGCGGGTGAGGGCGAGACGTTCACGCAAGGCAGTTTCCCGTTTGTTGAGGTTTTTCAATTCACCTGCGATCTCGTCAATGCGCTGTTCGCGTTGTTCGATCTGACGCGGTGCCGCGCGTTCACCGATGAACCAGCGCTTGTACACCTGCGGGTTGAGGTGGCCGTCGGTGAAGTTGCGGCGGACGAAACATTCCTGCGTGATGGCGGTGCGATGGTCGCGGAGTTGTTCGACAGTATCGCATTTGACATAGTGACCGAGAAGCAGGTTGACAAAAGCGCGGGCAGCAGGATGATCAGTTATGACCTCGGATGAAGGAGTGCCATGTTTACCCATCGGCTCATTGGGGGTTCCAGCCAGGATGGCTTCCGTATCCAACAATGTCGCACCATGGATCGCGTCTTTGTGTCTACGGTAGAGCTGCATGGCATCTTCATAATGGGCAGGTGGGACGAGCAGTGTAAAGCGGTTGAATCCAAGCAGCCCTTCCACGGCGTTTTGCCAGTCAGCGTTGGGGATTTGTAGAACGTCGCAAAGATAGACGACTTCATTGGCACCCAGACCCAGTTCGGCGCGCAGGAGGCGGCGCAGGCGGGCAGCGTTGGGGGCTTCCGCTTCATAACTGGTTTCGCGGTCGCCGGTGCGGAGCTTTCGGATATCATCTTCCAACTGGGCAGCTTCGGTTCTTAGTTGGTTGGCTTGTTCGTTGACAAGGGTTTGTTCGCGAGAATAATGTTCTCCGAGAGATGTCAGGGCTTCTTGTGTGTTGCGTATGAAGTGTTCTGTGTTTCGTATTGTGTCCACTTCGCTTTGCTTCGGGATAGTATATTCCGTTAGAAAAGAATCAAGGGCAGGAGGGATTTCGAGTTTATCGGATGTGAGAAGTTTTTTGAGTTTTTTTGCATCTGCAAGCTCGGCGGCGAGGGAGCGGTCGAAGTCTGTTTGGCGCTGGGTGAGGATTGCCTGTTCGGCGGTGAGAGAGGCAGTTTTGTCGCGCAGTTCCTTTTCGCGTTGGGCGGTCTGGTCGGTGCGGAGGGCGATCTCAGCGTCGGTCAAGGCTGATTGGGCAAAGCGCAGGCTCCGGCTGAGTCCGTCGCGCTGATTCTCCTCACGCTGAAAATCCAGCCTGGCGGAGTCCAGTTCGAGGCGGCGCGCTTTCAATTCATCCAAATGGACATCTGCCTGGGCGCGGCGGGCGACGTAGGTGTTGGTGATGCGGCGTCGGCTATTGGCAAGGCGCTCCTTGTCGAGATCCTCGATGCGGGTGAGGGAGTCGATGCGCCCGCGGACATCCGCGGCGAGGGACTCGAAGTGACGCAGGGTTTCAAGCTGGGCTTGCAGGGTTTTGACATCCAGCAAGTTTTCTTCGAGCAGGTAGTTATGAACGAAGGAACGGATGTCGGTGAGCGGGCTGAATGCCAATCCCTTGACGATTTTCGCGGTGAAAGAGTCTTTGAGTTGACCGAGGCGGTTGAGAAGATGGACACGATAATCTTCGAGGCGGGTGAAGACGCGGGCGCTCGCATTGGACGGCAGGGCAAAATGTTCGAGATGCCGTTTGAAGGCGCGCGTATCGAAGAGCTGCCCTGGGGCTTTGAAGAACCAGGAGTCGTTGAGGGATGCATTGTGGACGATGAAATAGGCTACATCGGGAGAGCGACCATCTTCGTAGGCATCCATGACGGCTCCGTGCGTGAAGAATGTCCCGTCGGGATTTTTGAATTCGAGTGCCACTACGCCGGTCGCGTCGCCGCGTAAGTAACGCTGCCCTTCGGTGCCGAGTTCACCGCGTACATAACTGGCGAGTGTCCGTTTACCGCCGCTGAGGGCAGCCTGGTTGAATCGCACATCGCGCTGCCCGCCCACGAGGGCAAACTGGACCGCGTCGAGGACGGTGGATTTGCCCGCGCCGTTGATGCCGATGAAGTAGGTGGTTCCCTGGCAATCAATCGTAGTGTTTTCAAAGAGATGCCAATTGATGAGGCGGATGCGGGTTAACTGTTTCATGACATTATTCCTCCTCGGTTTCGTTCTCTGCCTCGCCTGCCCTGTATTTTCTCAACCACGCTTCCAGTTCAGTGGCAGACTGGATGGGGAGGATGAGACGGACAGAGCCGCGCAGACGCAGACGGGCTTCGCCATCATGTACATCTATATTACGTCCATCGATGGTATCGATCAGACCGATGGCGCGCAGGCGGCGCAGGAGAGTTTCGTACTGTCCAACGCCGAGGTCGCGTTCCTTGCCTGTGATGATACGATATTCCTCGCGCACTTCACCGATTGTGACAACGGGGTCGCTGGCGAGACTGAGATGTTCGGTTTTGTCCTCATATAGTTTGCGGAGCACCACGATCAGCAACGATTCGTCCAGCTTGTAACGGGCGCGGCTGTAGCTGTATTCAGAGACGATTTGAAAGATGCGGTGATAATCGTCGTGCAGGAGGCTGAAACCTGTCAGTGCCAAAACGGATTCGAATACGGCGCGGTGGCGGTGTACAAAGTAATAATCATCCTTGTCGCCGTCCACATCCTGGTAGAGAAACGTTTGTCCCAACAGGCGATTGACGATGCGCGGGAAATCACGGCGCGATTTTTCGGGGATTTCGGTGAGGAGAGTTTCTTGAGGGAGGGTCATGGCGGTTTCCAAAATGTGTAAGGTGGAAAAACGGGTTTCGTTGTTTTGTATGTGCTTCTGTGAGTGTCTTCGTACGTTCAGAGTTTGACCAACTCGAAGGGAACGACTCGATATAAACCGACTTGAACAGGTTCACCGCTGCAAATTTCCAGCCCGTAACTTACTTCTGGGTGATGGGCGTAGGCGATGATAGTGGTGAGCCAGTGAAGATCGTCTCGAATAGGGATTTCGGCGATAGGCAGGCGTTTGTGTCCATTGAAGAAGCCAAGGACTTTGCGATTGACTTTTTCAGGAGAGAAAGCCTGGGCGACATCCTGCATGGTCAAGGCGTGTAGGGCGGCGAATTCTTCAGGCGGGAGAATAGGAACAACAATTGAATCGGGAGTGAAGGGAGCGCGGCGCTGGGGCGGGGTGTAGAAACTTTTCAGGTCAGGGACCCTCACAGGCATTTGACGCAATCCTGGAGCTTCTTCGGGAAGTTCATCCAATCCTTCGATGCGCAACGCCGATAGGCTTTGTGCAAGGGATACAAGGCAGTCTTTGAAACTTCCATCGGCATTGCCCAGCTTGTAACGCACTTGTCGGAAGGAAGTCCGCAGGTATTGTGCGTGCCGTGCATCAATATCGGCGATGAGAGGGTCCAATCTCTCGAGTTGATGAACAATGAATAGAAGCGATTGTGTTATTTCATGTTCCGCCTGCGCGGGGGAGAGGCGGCTTTGTGCGGCAAGTTCTTCGGCAGTGTGGGCGAGCCAATCATCATCCACCAGCCAGACATGGATCTGGTTGATAATATCGCGGCGGTAACGCGAGACATGGTCGGATGTTTTCAGAGCGTGATAGGCGGGTCCAAGTGCTTGAGTGTAATCGTCGAATTGCAGGCACAGAAGATCGGCAACCTCGATCTGTTTGGTGGCGCGTTCCACATAGCGGCGGATGTTTTGGTTCAGTTCGTTTAGTCCGCGCACCACCTGGCGGATATTCTCGTAGGTCTGCGAGACGGCGAGCGCGGGAGAAAAATCCTTGTGGGTTGTGGCAGATGTTATGAGTTGGTGCGCGGCGTAGAGTTGTCCCTTGAATTCCCGCGGTTTCTGTTCCTGAATGGAACGCAGAGCCTCCAGCAGGGTGAAGGCGTAATCGGGCAGGATAATGGTTTCGGAATAGTCGGCGTGTTGTTCGCGCTCGATCCAACCTGAATCAGCAAGCCTGCGGATGAGGTAGGATGCATAGGACTGCTCGGGCTTGGATCCTGCTAATGAGGACGAATCAGGCTCAGGGGATGTCTGATTCGCCATTTCCGCTTCCACTTCGCTTTCAGCGTCAGCCTCCTTGATGTAGTCCACAATTTCCGCAAGAACGGTTTCCCGCGCCAGTCCAAAGCGATTGAATTCGGCGAGGTTGTAAATGCGAATGAGGATCGCCATGTAATGCCATTGGAGGCTGGCGATGCCCTGCGAGGAGAAGATGTTGAAGAAATGAGCCGGGAGAATATCAAACGGATTCGGCACGTTCTGACTCCCAAATAAGAAGATCCTGTGGTTGACAGTTTAGGACGGCACACAGGCGGGCAAGGGCATCGAGGTCCACGTGGCGGGCTGTGCCTGAATCTAGACGGTAAACGAAATCCTTCGGCACCCCCGCTTTCTCCGCCAGTTTGCGTGGTGACATGCGCTCACCCGTTTCAGCTTGGTGTTCTCCAAGCAGGATGGTGATACGACCGGATGTCGAAATTTTAGAACACATGTTCTAATTTTACTGATACTGATATGTTTTGTCAAGACGTTTGGCGAAAATTTAAGACAAACGCAGCAAACTCAAGGACAGTGTCGTCAATTTCCGCATAAGTGGAACAATCAGAGTGAATTTTCCAGAAGAGGAGGCTGGGACTAGGCTCTTTGTGGTATTTTTGAATTGGTCAGTACAAGGTTGTAATGATTCAGACTACATTTCTTAGCAACAAAAACTCCCCGGCTTTCAAAGTCGGGGAGTTTTGCACGATCGTTTATGGGGGTTGAGACAATACACCAAAGTAACTCATCAATCTGGAATATGCTCCACTTGTCGCCAACTGATCAATGCACCAAATCTGTTCTTTATTGACTGTTCTCCCCCATAAACCACATAGCCTTGAGCTTCCGGACCAGCTGTCAGTTGTTGCCAATATTGAAGATTGTCAAAGTAACTGGTGGACATCGTTTTACCGGATTTGATCTCAACCGGTGTAATTTTTTCGCCATCCACCAACAGGCAGTCAATCTCCTTGCCATGGTTATCCTGCCAAAACTATGGCTGCCGATTTTCGCCACGGTGGAAGTTGCGCTTAATGAACTCGTTGATGATCAGATTCTCAAAAAGCCCACCTTTTAGATAGTGCGAGTTGACTTGACTTTCCTCACGAATGCCAAGTAGTGAACAGGCAACACCTGTATCGAAAAATTTAACTTGGGCGATTTAACCAATCGCTTGTTGAAGTTACGATAATAGGGCTGCAGACGAAATAAGATGTAGGAACTCTCCAAAATGGAGAGCCAGGCTTTGGCTGTGTTTGGGCTGATTCCTGCATCACTAGCCAGACTGGCATAATTGAGCAATTGCCCGATACGCCCGGCACATAACCGCGTGAATTGAATAAAAGCATTGATATCTCCGATGTTTTTCATCAAACGCACATCTTTTTCGACGTAGGTTTGGATGTAGGCTGGATAAAAATCAGTAGGAGCGATGTCACGATCATAAATGCGCGGATATTGACCTTTGAAAATTATGCTTTCGTATTGTTCTGCATTTGTTTTCAACTCTGCAAAGGAAAATGGGAGTAAGTGCAATACTGCGATGCGTCCCGCTAGTGTTTGACTGATTTTCTCCATCAACAGAAAATTTGATGAGCCGGTCAAAATGAATTGAATTTTCCGGTTCTCATCCACAAGTCTTTGGATGTAGGAAAACAAATCTGGAGTATTTTGGATTTCGTCCAGAATTGCACCGGTAGGATAGTTGGCGAGGAATCCTCGAGCATCGGTCAGCGCAATCTGGCGGATCTACATCCCACCCCCACCTATACCCGGGGTGCGATGTAGGGAAACAGCCCTGGGTGTCGATGTGAGTAAACAATACACCCGCATGTCCGGTGGTGTGAGAGGGGGTGGTTAGCCGCCGCCTCCTACTCGATTTGGCTTTTTGTTTTCTATTTGGTGGGTACAAAATTTTGTGGCCTAAATTTATACCCGTAGACCAGATTTGTACCGCGCGGGGAAGGTTTTATTAACGCTTTGAACGAAAAATATTTCGAAACGTGTGATCCAACGGGATGACCTGCAATTGATCCGACACTTTCCATCCCAGCCAATTCAGTTGCTGGCGCAGTGTTTCGATTTGAGCCGGGGCAACGAAAAGGAGATCAGGGTGGAGATACCCTTTCAACAGCGGTTTCATCAACGGACTGTCAATGAGCGTCTCGAAAATCCGTTCCTCCGTGCAGCGCAGCGCGATGACCGTTTCCAGTTCGACTGAGAACGATTCGCCCGCCCAGGATCGCAATGCCAATTCGAGCAGGGGAGGGACAGGGAGGGACAGGCGTTCTTTGAGCAGGGTCAGCAATTCGATGATCTTGCGTCCTGGTTTCAAAGCCGCTGCCACGCTTTCGGCGGTCAAGCACCACTCGGAATCCGAACTGCGAACCGCCCATTGGTTCACTTGGGCGACGGTCATCAAGTCATTGGTACCGCGCTCCAGGTGGATGATCCCGGATTCCGTCACAGACAGGTTTTTGAGCAGGGGCTTGGCGTAGTTGATAACGTTCAGTCCGGGAAGCGAGGCGGAATGAGACTCCAGCAGGAGAAATCGTTCGGCGATTACATTACCTGTCAACCCCTGTGATAACCCGGTTTGTAACGCCTGGGCGGAATGAAATTCCAGCAGGCGGGCGTTACGGCGTAGGATGACCCGCTCTCGCAGAGAAGCCCACTCGCGTAGTTCGACCATGATGTTTTGCGGGAGGTCCGCCTGGGAACCGGCTTGGAGTCTTTCCAGCAAATCACCCAGCGAGGTGCCGCTTTCCAAGCCGCGATACACAGATTCGCGCGTGAGGCGGTAATGGGCGGTGTGATGGTGCGATTTGGCGCGTTCGGCGTGACGTTCCAGGAAAGCCAATTGGGGAGCGCTGATTCGGTCGAGATAGGCAATGATATCGAAGTTGGGTTGCACTACCCAGGCAGGCTGGGTGGATGACTCGGCGGTGGTTTTCGCTGTCGATACGGAATCCAATTCCGGGTGGAAAACGGCGCGCCCAATGTCGGTTAAACGGAATCCGGCCGGTTGTCCATTTTGAATCGCCAATTCCACCAATCCCAAAAAGTACAACCAGGTTGTGAATGCGCCTATCAACCAGGGATATTCCTGATTTAGCCATCTCTGACGGGTCTTTGCCTGCCAATCGGCAAGTTCCTGCCGTTGCTGTTCGGGTGTTGTGGAACGAAAATAGAACGGACGCTGGGGTGAATAATCAAGCGCGAAATCCTCGCCAATGCGTTTGTAAAGCGCCTGCTCGAAATCCTCGAAAGAATAAAACGCGCTTGGTTCGAGCGGGAGCGCAGACAACGCCAGGGTGAGAGCCAGCCTACCTTGGCGACGCCCCTTCCCAGTGTTATCAAAGTAGGCGCTCTTCGGCGGGACTTCCCACCAGGAAGAGGTACGGATCAACCCTTCCATTACCAGGCGTACCTGTTCGTCAAACGGGCGGCGGGCAAAATGACTGGGGGATTCTGCAACGATGAGGAGTCCATTCTTGTCTTTGAGCAGGTCGGAATATCTGAATGCGGGCAACCAGGCTTGAGCGGGATTAGGGAAGGTAAAGCCGTCCATATCCAATCCCTTTTCACTCCAGTGCTGGGACTTACGCAGTTTGGCTTCATCGCTGACCCGCGCTTCACCAGACTGGGTCAGTTTCAACCCACCCATGTTTTCGATGGCCTGCAACATGCCCACGAGATCGAGCGCAACGGTGGATGGACGGCGGTAGAGCAAGGTTTTGTTGTGAAAAGAGATGGGCTGAATATCCAGCGGCTGATATTCGGGGAATCCAACGTGCGCCAGGAGTCGTTCGTCAGAATATAGGGTGCCGCCGCCGTATTGTTCGGTGATGTATTCCGGACTGTAAGCGCCCTTTGCCATGAATAGCCCGCGGCGGAATAGCGGCTCGATAAAATCATCGCGATAACTGTAGGTTCGTTGCGGAAGCAGACCGGAAACCAGGATGCCGATTTTAAGCGCGCTGTATGGAATGACCCCGCCCATGCGTTTGATGAGCGCCAGCGCATTGTGTTCCCAAGGATGTAAGCTGGCGACGGCGGCTTTCACTTTTTTGGGTTCTTTCAAACCGGCGACGATGCAGGCGATACACTCGTCCTTGCGCATTTTTGAGTCGCCGCCCCACATTTTTACCATCGGTTTGAGTTTGTCCGCGCCGATGCGCGGCAGGTCGCTGTCGAAGTGACGCGGCATGGATCAAGCCTCCAGTACTTTGGGCGTGTGTCCCAGTTTGAGCATGTACGCCAGCAGGGCGTCCATCTGTCCGGGCGCGACGATGGCCGCGCTGGGACTGAGCCGCGTAAGCAAATATTTTGCGGCAAGCGGGTCGGCGTACAGGTCGTCGAGGATCAGGTGGTCGGCGACTTCAATCAGGGGCAGGTTGTCGTGCAGAATGGGTCCCTTCATATTACTTCACTTTCGTACAAGATTTCGTATTTGTAGCCCTGCTCGGTCAGGAATCTTTGGCGGTTGGCGGCGAAGGTTTGGTCCACGGTCTCGCGGGTGACGACGGTGTAGAAGTGCGCCATTGCCCCATCCGATTTGGGTCGCAGGATGCGCCCGAGACGTTGGGCTTCCTCCTGGCGGCTGCCGAACGTGCCGGAGATTTCAATCGCGACGCTGGCGTCGGGCAGGTCTATGCTGAAGTTGGCAACCTTCGAAACGACCAGGATTTTGATTTTCCCCGTGCGGAACTGCTCGTATAGTTTTTCGCGTTCCCGCACCGGCGTTTGTCCGGTGATGAGCGGGGCGCGCAAACGCGCCGCGATTTCCTCCAACTGGTCGAGATACATGCCGATAACTAGGATACTCTCACCCGCGTGACGTTTCAGGATGGACTGCATGATCGGTAGTTTGCGCGGATTGTGCGCCGCAATCGAATATTTCTGGCGTTGGGGCGCGATGGCGTATTCCATGCGCAGGCTCTCATCCAGTGGGACGCGGATTTCGTGACAGATGGCGGTGGCGATCCAACCCTGCTTTTCCAAATCCTTCCACGGCACATTGTATTTTTGCGGACCAATCAACGAAAAGACATCGCCTTCCCGCCCGTCTTCACGCACCAGCGTGGCGGTCAGTCCCAGCCTGCGGCGCGCCTGGATTTCGGCAGTGATCCGAAAGACCGGGGCGGGGAGCAGGTGAACCTCGTCGTAGATGACCAGCCCCCAGTTGCGGGCGCTGAACAGCCCAAAGTGCGGGAACTCCTCCGAGCCGCGTTTGCGGTAGGTCAAAATCTGATACGTGCTGACCGTTACCGGGCGGATATCTTTTTGCAGGCCGGAATATTCGCCTACCAAATCACCTGTCAGCGAGGTCTTGTCCACCAGCTCGTTCATCCATTGGCGGACGGCGACAGTGTTGGGAGTCAATATCAGCGTGGATGTCTGCAATTGCGCCATCGCCGCCATACCGACGATGGTCTTGCCCGCGCCGCAGGGTAACACGATAACGCCGCTTCCGCCGCGCACCGATCCACCCGCGTGAAAGACTTCAGCGGCTTCGGTCTGGTAATGACGCGGGGTGAACGGCTTGCCCTCCATCGTGGAGGGCCGCAATTCAATTGGCAAATCCTCGCCAGGGGCGTAGCCTGCCAGATCCTCAGCGGGATATCCGATTTGCAGGAGCGCCTGCTTCAGGTGGCCGCGCCGCCCCGCCGCGATCAAAACACGGCGCGCATCCAACGGCTCGCGCAGATATAGTTGTGTCTTCTTCTGGTTGAGAATCTCCGCCATCAACGCGGCGTTGTCGCAGAACAGGATGAGATTCTCTCCTTCGCGCATCAACTTCACGCGCCCGTAGCGTCCCACGTATTCTTCAATATCGCGCGTGACGTTGGACGGCAGTCCATATTTCGAGAAGGTTTCCAGTCCCGCTAGAATTTCCGCGGCGGTCAGCCCCGAAGAAGCCGCATTCCACAACGAAAGCGGCGTGATGCGATAGGTATGGATGTATTCGGGCGATTTCTCCAGTTCGGCAAAACGCGCCAGCGCGTCGCGCGCCTCTTCGTAGCGTTCGTTCTGCACTTCGAGGAGGATACTTTTATCGCCCTGGACGATGAGAGGGTTGGAGGGGGATGGCATGGTGTTTCGTGTTTCGTTATTCTACTTCGATGGCAAAAGCGTCCTGCAATCGTTGAACCGCTTCATCGAATTTTGCCTGGTATTGCTGTTCGAAACTGACGGCGCGGGTTTTGGGTTCTGAATGGAATGGACAGCGCAATTCAGCCAATGTTCTGCGGAAGGATTCGAAGGATGCTTCGTCCGGGAATTTGACCGTGACAGCGACGCTCCGACTCAATTTGAGCGGGCGCGGTTTTCTCTCGGCTTCCGCCTCCGCTGATACTTTGGGAAACAGGCTGACGGCGGATTCTGCAAGAGGGGTGAATCCGTCTGCGGGATGCTGGATGCGCAGGGGCGCGCGGTGATTCGCTTCGAGCGTGGGAAAAAGTTTGCCTGCCGGGCGAACCAGCTGAAGGGTCGGGGCGAGGCGTTCGACGGTGAATTTGTCGGCTTCGGGAATTTCATCCGCGCTTTCCAGAAGAGCGAAGCCTTCGTAGAGGGTGAACTGATCGGCGTGTCCCGACCATTCCTCCAGTTCTACTTTCACGTTGGGAGGCAGTCCGCGATCACTGAGACTTTCCAGCAGGGCGATCACATCCAGTTTGGGCTGACGCACTTGTTCGGCGGCGACGCGCGTCTTCGTGAGGCAAAACGTGCCCACGTACGCGTCGTGTCCGCTGTGAGGGCTGGAGACCGGTTCACCCAGCGCCGCAACCTGTTGGATGATTTTCGCGGGATAGAAATCGGCTTCGACGATAATTTCGAAGTTGGGCTGGACGGTGAGGCGCGGCTGTTTTTCCATGCCATTCATCAGGCGCAGGAAACGCTCGTTGAGGCGGAACGCTCGCAAGATTCCGTGTGAAGGCAGGGTGCCTTTATATTTCGCGGGGTTATAGGCAACGTCCACAAAGCGCATGGTGAGCGGAATGCCTTCGAGGAAGCGTTCCACGTAGCGGCCTTCGACGCGCTCGAAACCGTCGGAGACATCGTCGGGAATGGGCTTTTCGTTGTGCGTCCAACTGTCCTTGCCTTCGAAAAAATTTCCATAGCGGGTGCTTGCATTTCCCCATTTATCTTTGTGCGGATTCTTTGGAATGAGAAAATAAGGATGGTGTTCTTTGAGAAAGGCAACGAGCGATTCGACGCTGAACCATTGGCCAGGCGGACAGTCCTTTAACGTGTGCAGCAAAAATAGACGGATTTCAGGGAACTTCAGCGAGGGCATGACTCCGGTGGCTGTCCCCCGCTGTTGGAATGGGTCCAGTTCTCCCAGGACGCTTGTTCGATAAAACTCATTGTTGCTGTAACCATCATACTCTCGCAAGGATTTGGCTTGGATGAGCGTATCAAGGATTTGTTTTTCCTGGTCACTGGGCGCCAGATCGAGGAATTCATCCAGGCGGTCTTTGTTCACCTGGATGAAGTTTTCGATAAAAGATGGCTCGGAGCTGGTGTAGCCGCGATAGACGCCTTTGGTATTGTATGAAACCAGTTTCAGGCGCAATGCAAGCACGTCCAAATAGTCAATCCAGCCCTGTCTGGTTCTGCCCCAATCATCCTTTTCCGGGATTTCGACCTCCAGCAGTTTGGCGAGGCGGGTCAAGTCGGCGCGCGGTATTTCGTTGGTGCGCGTCATGCGCTTGACGTTGTATTCGCCAACATAGTCGAGGTAGGTGAAAAGGTCGCGCAGGAGGTCGCGGTTGTTGGAGAAGAGACGGAGGTGTTTGGGGTTGAGGGGGGTGAACATGACAAGAATGAGTTATGGAGGATGAAGGAGGAGTTGCGTGGTATGTAATATGTGTTGCGTGTTTCGTTATCTACTTGTTTACCTGTGTACGTGTTTACGCATTAGGGGCAGATGGTTTTCGCGACGAAGCCGGTTTTCTTGAGCGTCCGTTCGACGGCGGAGCGAAAATTCGCGGGGAAGGCGATGAAGTGGTCGCTGAGGACGATGATGTTTTGTCCCAGTTCGCGTTCGAGTTGGATGCGCAGGCTCAGGTCGCAGACGCGGGCGATGAGCAGGTTTTCGTGCAGGATGGTTCTTCCCCATTTATTGTTCACGACAGCAAGAGCTTTTCCAAAGGCAGGAATATGTTCCGCCAGCCAGAGCGAGAGCGTGGAATTGCGCTGTGCAGGCGTAGCACGTCCCAGCTTGATGGGACTCGGCGCGGCGCGCAAATTATTCTCCTCCACGCTGAGGTGGGTCAGGGCGTTGAGCAGTTCGAGGTGGTGGGTTGGGATGAGGCGCAGGTCAACTTTGACAGAATCTGCTTTGGGGGTGGATTCGATTCCTGAAACGGTATCTGGCATGGGGAAGTCCGAAACGGTCGCGGTTGGTTGGGGGGTGAGACGATAATAGGAAGTGGAATCCACTTTCAAGCGCGAGAAGAGACCCAGTTCCCAACCTTGATGGAGAATTTTCCCGGCGGGGACGATCTTGCCGCCAAATGAATAGATTTTGAGCGCCGAGTCGAGGTCTTCGGGGCGCGCCCATTCGCGAGGCGCGAGGCTTTTGAGCAGACGGATGATGGCTTCAGTAAGGGAAAGTGAGGCGGGGACGCTTGAGTTGATTATGTTCAGCGATAACCACCAGGCACGCTTTTGCCAATCTTGCAAGTGGGCGGGGGTGAAGGGCTGGTCGCCCAACAAGAGCGTGCCATCTTTGATTTCCATTTTTATGCGGTCGTTGGGAGCGTCACCGAACAATTGCAACAGTTTTTTGCGGACAGCGTGATCGCTGGTTTCTCCAATTTCGTCCCTCGCGATGGTGGGCAGGAGAGGAGGCAGGTGGGGAGCAAATTCAGGCGGCAGGGCAAACCGCCAACGTTCCATTTGCACGGCGTCGCCGCGTAGTTTGACTTCAGCCATGACGACGAGTCCGCGCCGAACGAGGTTCTTTTTGACGGCGTCGAAGGTGGGTTTGTAATGCTGGGTAAACGTGCCGTGATAATGCCTGCCAGACTGCGCCGAACTGCCATACACCCGCTCGAAGAAGGCGATGTCCACTTCGCCGGTTTGATGGAGCAAATGCAGGGTGGTGA
The DNA here is from genome assembly GCA_964436455.1 of uncultured Anaerolinea sp. Lineage (GTDB taxonomy): Bacteria > Chloroflexota > Anaerolineae > Anaerolineales > Villigracilaceae > Defluviilinea. The sequence continues at coordinate 45,595 of CAYTDB010000020.1, forward strand.
TTTCCTCCGGGTGAAGAGATTGCATGGCTTCAGCCACGCCGATGGATGAGACAAAGAAACTGGCGAAGGATGTACGTGATGCAGTCTCGCTGGAATGAAATCCGCGCGCCTTGCGAATGGCGTTTAGGTCAACGTTGGGCAGGTCGGCGCACATGCTTTGCAGGAGGGCGGGAATGGACATGCGCTGGATTGTACGGGATGAAGGAAGGAGTTGTCAAATTTTTCTGCTGTTCCTGCCACAGCGCGGGAGAACAATCTCTGGATGAAAAGTTGGTGAAGTAAATGAATCAAAAGCGGCGGAGAGAAATCTCCACCGCCTACGCTCGTTTTCTAAATTTATACCCATATACATGATATATGCCACACAGGGAAGATCCGATTGCGGATATGAGAACAACACAGATATATGTGGACATATTAATTGGTACGAGTCCCTGTGATTTAATGGATTCGGGGATAGGTGGTTCTGTCAACGACATTTGGAAATGCCATGAAAAAGAACACGAATGTTTTCGTGTGAACAAAGACCTGCGATTGTCGAAGCCAGACTGTTGCGGATAAAAAGGCTGCGCAGTCGAAACGGCTATCGCCCGGCTCCAAGGAAGCGCTTCGAGATCGTTTTCAAGAGCAAAAAGCCGCAAAAACACCGAAGATCTGCTGATCTCTTCTGCGGTAGCGCCCCACTAAAACGTGGAGGCGTATAGGTCTTGCGGAAAAAGGGGTTCGTTGGCAAACTCTGGCAACTATCAAATCACGAGAGTCGCCAATGAACCCACAAGAACTATTTTGCCCGATGATGGCCTGCCCCGCAAGGGGACAACTTGGAAAAGGAAACATTCATGTTCACAGTCTGAAAGACAAGCGCTGTATTTGCGATGTTTGCGGACAAACCTTTACGACCACCAAAGGCACGATTTTTTATCGGCTCCGGACTGACCCGCAAATCGTGATGTGCGTGATTGTATTGTTAGCCTACGACTGCCCAATCCAGGCAATCGTCAAGGCCTTTCTTTTGGATGAGCGCACGGTGCGCGATTGGCAACAACGCGCAGGCAATCATTGTCAACAAGTTCACGAACATTTGATAGAAAACAGCCAGCATGATTTGGAACAGGTGCAAGCGGATGACACTTGCACCGCACGCAAGTGCAGGTGAATCAAAGCAAAAACGCAGTTTGGTACGCTCTGGATGGCATTTGCGATATGAGTGCCTACCCGTTTGTGGATGGGCGGAGTCGTGAGTCCCAAACGCGACTTGGATTTGATTCAGTCTTTGGCAGACAAGGTGCGCCAGATGGCTTTGTGTCGTCCGCTCTTGCTGGCGGTGGATGGTTTAGCCAGTTACGTGAGCGCATTTCGGAATGCGTTTCGGAGCAAATTCCCTCGCCAAGAGGGAGAAACGGGACGCTGCAAGATGGTTTCTTGGCCAGATATTGCCATTGTGCAAGTGGTCAAACAACGTGTCGAGGGCGTGTTCGCGAAGCGTGTAGAGCGACGGATTGTGCAAGGCACAAAAGACAGGGTCGCTCAGCTCATTCAAAAGACACAAGGACAAGGCGTGATCAACACGGCATTCATTGAGCGTCTCAATGCCACCTTTCGTCAACGCATCTCGCCTTTGACGCGCCGCACGCGCAGCTAGGCGCAACAGGCTGAAACCTTGGTGGCAGGTATGTACGTTGTCGGTTGCTTCTATAACTTTTGCGATTTTCATCATAGTCTGCGTTTGAAGTTGTCAGTTGGCTCTTTTGGCCATCACTGGGTGCAACGCACTCCGGCCATTGCCGCAAGATTGACAGATCATCCATGGACGCCTGCTGAGTTGTTCGATTTTAAAGTTCCGCCACTGCGCTGGGAAATGCCAAAACAACGCGGAAGACCATCCATCGCCACGCTGCAACTGGCTCAACAATGGGCTGCGTGACCACGTTTAAGTGTGGTGACACCAACGGAATTTATACCCGTAAATTTGATTTCTACCGCACTGGAATGATTGTAATAGCTATTTGATCCAAAGATGTTATCGCGATTTTGAACCCCGTCGCACAGCGGAGCGGAAAGTGGACCAAGAATGATCATGCATCGAAATCCTTTTCACTGATAATCTTGCACACATCTCTGTACTGCATACCTATAGGGGTTCTCAGCGCGTTATAATTTGCCTATGGATTTTTTCAACAGACAGCGAAAACTCTTCAAAATCAAAACCATTCTCTTCATGCAGAAAATTTGAGAATCGCGTACCTGATCTGGATTTTACAAATATGCCCAGAAAACGACATCAGAAAAGCCAAATAAAAACAACTGTACAAACACCTGAAAGGAAATCGCGCGGATATTCCCCGACTGCGAAGGCCATTGCACAGTATATGGCCATTGGCGGCGTTGATTATCTCAAGCAAAACCTTATCCGCATCATGATTGATTCTGCGAAACTTGCTGAAGAGATTGAGTTCAAGGATTTATATCTGGATGACGAAAAAGCGGCTCATGTTACTGAGCGCTGGTTGAAAAAGTATGACAAGCGCCTGGAGGCTGCCAGGAAAAAAGGCCCAGATAAATACCATGAAGCCGCCGATGAAATGAAGATCGATGTTATTGCAGAATTGGCTACACCTGCATTTCGTAAAGAGGTGGATCAACGACTACAAACCCTGATGGACCGGTTGATGACAGGCACAGATACCAAGAAACTGGAAACGGTTATGATACTTACTCCTGCGCTACGCATGAAGAGCATTCCTTGGGGGCTCTGCGGCTTGATCCTGGCGATTTACAACCGAACGATGCAGCGAGCTATGCAAGAGTATGAGGAAGACCAGGGCGTTTTCGATGCTGTTGTGGAAGCGCTAAAGGCAGAGGGGGAAGAAAAGATTGATATCTTTACGATCCTCAAGCATCCTGATAAGCTGGAACAGGTTGGAAAGAAGATATTTGAGGCGCAGCCAGGCTTGCGCCAACGCGCTGAAAAGCAGATCTGGGAGATGGTCGAGGCTTTCGAGGATGCAGTAGGGCAGGGTGATGTGGAACTGAGCTTATTCTCTGAAGAAGAGCTGATGCTGCCCTTCCAACGTATTCAAGCAGAGTTTGGCGAACCGTTCACGCAGGTGCAGCGAACTGAAGAAATACGCGAGCGAATTTTTGAGTCCGTTCGGCAGGCCCTTAGCGAAATCATGACCCCAGACCGTTTTCGCCGTTTTCGTGAGGAAGTGGACCAAACGGCAACGAATTGGTTGCGCAGGCACCAGAAATGGGGTGCTGCACTCCAGTTTGAGCTTGGCTATTTAGATGGCGACCAATACGAAGAGAATAAATTTATCCTGGCTGCGTTCATCGGGCAGATTTACCGCTTGGGTAAATATCATAAATCAGCTACAAAAAAGAAGAAAAAACATTGAAGGTGAATTTTTGAGGCAATTGTTGTACTATGAGCAAACGCACTCGTCATCATAAGAAAAACCAGCCTACCTCCCAAAGTCCAACCACAGACCTGAAGGTGGGCGATTGCATTAGAGTCAAACCGGGGACCAAAGACCCAAACTATGGGTTTGATATTGGTGATTGGCAGGGGCGAGTCACTGCAATTGAGACTTACCAGCCGTCCCAATTGACGATCATGTTCCAATGGGACAGCCTTTCGCTTAAGTGTATGCCGGCGTCTGCAATTCGCCGCAGCGAGGAAGATGGCCTGGATTGGACGAGTATGGGATTGTATCTCGAAGAAGTCGAGAAGGCAGAGCCCCGCGATACGCAAGCTGATGTGGATGAGATCGTTGAAGTGCTCTCTGCAGAACACAATTGGGATCACCTCGGCAAGCAGGGACGACGAATCCATAAGGTGTTACAAGGCATTGACGAGGATGACGAACTGGAAGCATTTGAAACCTGGCAAGAATACCTTGAATCACATCTCAAACTGCCGTTTGATGCGATGGTGTCAGAATTTCAGGAACGCGGCCCTCTGCGAGCTGGCGATCTGGTGAAAGTCATTGACATTGAAGGCATGGACGACCTCTATGGCGTGTTGGTGAACATAAAGACAAGGGGAAACTTATATGTTTTCCCCTTGTGTGATTTGAAGGCGAATAATGAAAAGTCGGCAAACTTTACGTTGACGGATGATTACGCTGTCTGGTTTGCCAACCGTTGAGCATCTATCACTGGAGAACATCGAATGGTAAAACCTGGCAGTAAAGACCGCAAAGCCAGCATATTGATCACCGGACTGGAGTTGGATGAACTCCAACGTTTTGTAGGGATGATGGCAGAAAGCTTTGGACTGGATCGCCGCATTGCCAACTATCAGGGTCTCCGTTCCATCGGATTGTGGCGTTGGGATATTGAATGCCTGGTGGATGTGATTGACTCGGTGCTGAATGATCCCAAATATTACCCTGTCCAGGGCAATCCTGAACACCAAGCGATCAAAGCGTTGCGTGACCGTTTACAAATAGAGAATGATGTTTTGTATGCGGAATTACGATCAAGCACACGGAAGAGATAAATATGTCAAACCGCCGAAAAGCCACCTCTGATTGGTTAGCTAATATTCGCACTTACCTTGAGAAGAAAAATAAGCCTGAGCTGGTCGCTTTGCTGCTCGAACTGGTGCAGGAGATGGACGAGCCAACCCGCCAGCGTTTTTGGGCGCATTTTGCTCCTCCTGGTATGGCTACCGCAGATTTGCGTTACCCATCGGCAGATGATTTCCTGTCCGAATTGGAATTCTTTGCCGAAGAATTTTCGGAAGGGACATATTATGACGAAGAGGCGGCAACGTATTACGGCGAGGATAGCTACAACGAGTACGAAGATTACGATCCTGAGGATCACGCGGCCATCAAGGCGCTGAAAGGTTTCTTTCACGAAGCTGATTCGTATTTCGATGCCGGCCAGTTTGCTGTAGCTGCAGAAGCGTATGACCAACTGCTTGACTTGGCGCTGAGCGAAACCTACGAAACCTTGGGGATTCCAACACCGCTGGGGTTTTTGGAGCAAGATGAGCGTCAGGTGGTCAGCAGACTCTTTACCGCCCTTCAGACCAGCCGGTCTCAAGATGAGTTTTTTGAACAGGCGCTGTGTTTCCTGGCGCGCCATGAGAGTCAGGCCGATCTGGAACGCTTTTTGGAATTGGTAGGAGATGCGCGCCCAGCGCTGCAAGCGCATCTGGAAGGCTGGGCAGATCGGCACATCCAGAATGGGCTGTCAACGCCTTTTTATGGTCTGGCGCTTCAGTTGCGTTTGCTGCTGCGATTTTACGAACAAGACGAGCAACCAGATGAGATGCGCAACTTGTGGGTGCGTTTCCGTCGTATGTATCCGGCCTGCTACACACCATTGTTGGTTGACCGCCAAGCTGCCAGCGACTGGCAGGCAGTTCTCCAGTACGCCCAAGAAGCCCTTGAAGTTGCTCATTCACCCCGTCCGGCTTATTACCTTCGCGAAGTATGGAATCGCCCCGATACACTTTCATTGCGCGGCTATCTGGCGCGCGCTTATTCTGCTACTGGCGATACGGTTAAGGCTTTTGAACTCTATCGTCCAGCCTTTGACGAATCGCCTTGCTTTGCCACCTATACCCAGGTTCGGTGGCTGGCCGATGCAGTCTCCGCTGAAAAGGGGGCAGCATTTACATCGGAGGCTATTGATCGTCTGCGCCAGCAGGGGGAGCGCCAACGATATCTGCTGTGCCAGGTGTACCTCAGCGAGAATCAGTTCGATGATGCCTACATGTTAGTTGCATCATTGACAGGTTACCAGGGGATGGAAGAAAGCAAGCTGGTTGCCAAAGCCCACCTGTTGGCCGCGTTCGGCCGATTGCCCGATGAGCGTATGGAGAGTAACCTGCGTGATCTGTACACCACGGTTGAAAAGGGCGAAAAAGAGCCGTTGCGATTTTTGCATGATGCTTTGCCCCAAGCGCCGGCTGTCTCGCGAGACACCGCCATCGAACGAGTCGAGGGCATTTATCGTCGCCTGATGCAGGCTCATATTGACAACGGTCGTAAGACTTATGCCACTGGCGCTTACTACTGTGCGATGTTGGGTGAAATTGCCTTGCATGAAGGTCGGTGGACAGCTTTCAGGGAATGGTATGAAAAATACATGGAAGCATATAGGCGTTTCCGCGCTCTGCGCGCTGAGATGGATATGAAAGTGGGACCGTTACTGCGTAGCCGATTTCGGTAAGATTCTGGAGTCTGAATGATATAGGGGAAAGTCAGAGCAAGGTGATAAATCTCCCGGTAGAACAAACCCTAGAAGATGGCTACACGGCCAGCAATTATAACCATGCCACCAATTTGTTGGATAAGCTCCATCAGTTGTCAGTTGGCGGGTTTTCAGGGGACATAAAACGACTTCGATGCCAGGGTCAAATTATTGGTGGAAAAACACAAAACGCATACAGCACTTATGGGGCGTTGGAAAAGAAAAGGATGGGTGTATGTTTTTTGAAGAGCAGATGCATGGATTGTATGAAATAGAAGAGCAGTTGAAACGCAAACTTTCAGTCGTTGAGCAGAAAATGGATACCTGTGTCGGGGTGGATTGGGGAACAAAAGTCAATGAGTATGTGGCGGACCTTCAGGCAGGTATCGAAGAATTGAACAGCGCTGCTCCCCAGACTCCAGAAGAGCAACATCGTAACTTTTTACTAAAAAAAGAACTGGTGGATGTACTTGTGGATGAAACAATCATCGATGGCAAACGGGATATTCAGGTGCAGTTTCGGGCCAAAATCATTGACCTGGCTTTGATATAAAGGATACTGGATTTTCCGAATGCTGGAGAAATTGTAGCTCGGATGTAGAGAGCAATTTCATAGCAAGAATATCGTTTGATCGAAAAGCATCCGGAATTTGCATCCAACAATTGAGGATGGATTGTCAGGGTGCTTTCACCTTTTAAAAAACACACTCCCCAGCTTTGAAGTCTGGAGAGCGCGGCATGATGGTTTATGAGAAAATTTCCTGTTCCGTACACTATCATGCCGCTACATAGAGTGTTTTATGCTGAAAATGTGGTATGTATTAAATGTGGTTCAATGTTGGCCGAAACTTATACCCATATACCTGATATGTACCCCGCTGGACAGGTCCGATTGCGGTTTTGAAGTAGAAACTGGAGGCAATGACGATATTGATTAACCGCCAAAAGAATATCGGCATAAATAAATAGCATGGGCTTATGCAAATTCAAGAAAATTTGGCGGGGCATAAAGGTGGCGTTTACGCATAGGCTCAGGCGATTGGGTTTCGCAAAGCAAGCGTAAGCGTTTCATCTTCTCTGCGGATTGAAGTAAATAGAAAGGTTCTTGTAATGCCTCAATCTCTTTTGTCCATGCAGGAGGTTCTTGCTTTTGACGGGACGCCAAAAGTTCCGCCAGCGATGCAGACAAAGCAAGCAGACGTAAATCGTTTGTTTTCGGTCGCAAAATCAGACTCCAATTAACGTTAGCGCGGGCAATATCCTGTACTAAACTACGAAGCCGCAAACTATCCCTTTGAAGCGCTGCTTCAGCAAGTTGTTCAATCAGTTCCATACAGAGTCTCCCATAAATCTAGAAAGGCGTATTGTGCAGTTAATTCATCTCCCGGGACAAGATACGGTTCAAGACTTGCCCATATTTCATCCCTGCCGCGTCCCGATACAATTTCCTGTAAAAGACGGCGGGCATCGGAAATATCAAGATCATCGCGCCATGCACAAAGTTTCATCGCAAGCAATTGTGCAAGTGATGGGGAGAATGCGTCTATTCCTGGTGCGCTAAATAAAAGCGACCCTTCACTGATGCCCACCATATAGCCCTTAGCCCCATCGTTTAGCCAATCTTCGGGCCAATCGTTTTCAGCAGCGATTTTTTTTACCAGATTTCTGACAAGTTTTGCTTCAGCAGGGGACAGAATCACAGCATCTACATCACGTGTGGATTGTCGGGCGTCATATCCCAATACCATTGCCCGCGCCACCTACAAGCGCAAGCCGCACATGCAGTCCCTGACTCTGCGCCAGTTCACCAAGCCGCCGTAAACCATCTTGAATTTCTTCGTGCGAGAATGTTGCCATATAAATATTTTACCCCTAACTCGGACAAGCCGAAACCAAAAAGGGAAAGTTGCACAAGGTATGGCTCAGCAGGGCTGAGAGAAATGGGATATGCGCGAGGCTGTTCCCGACGGCGACTTTCCCTCGTGCACATTGTAGCACGCCGCAAAGCGGCAGTGTGGTTAAATAGTTCAACCCACTTGCAAAAACTGGAGTTGAGCCATGGACGAACTGCTTTCTGAAAAATACAGCAATGAACTGGATGGAGTATTGAGCTGCTATGATCGGATCGTGATCACTGGTAGTTTGTATCCATTCTGTTACGCACAAGGCATGACCTCTTATTTGTATCGGCAAGGGGTACGGATCTTCGATTATGCCAAATTTGCGGATGGATTGCGTGAACGAGTTCGAGAAAACGCGGAAGCGCTGGCTCTTGCGCATGGCCTCGAGATCGAGTTTACGCGCAAAAAAGAGTTTCGCAAAGAGAACCGTGTTCAACAAGTTTTGAAGAAGCGTGGCGATCAACCAGGATTGGTCCATATCTTTGGAGCGATGGAGGCTTGTTCCTCCTATCTGCCCTGGCACAATAAAGACACAGGCAAGACGTATTTGAAAGTAGGCAGCAGCAAATGTATGACCTACTATTTTTACTTCATCGACGAGCAGCTGGGGCTATGCTGCTTGCGTGTTCCGACCTGGAGTCCTTTTCGATTGCAGTTCTATTTCAACGGACACAACTGGCTGGCCAACCAATTGAAGCAACGGGGCATTGCCTACTAAATGTTGGATAATGCTTTTGTCCAGATCGATGATTATGCCGCCGCCAATCAACTGGCCAACGAGTTTGATGTTGAAACCTTGCACCAGCGTTTGGATGAGTTTGCCCGGAAATATTGCCCGGTAGCCGCAGAGCTGAAAGTGACGTATTACTGGAGTGTTATGCAATCTGAGTACGCCACAGATTTAGTCTTCAAGAGCCGAGATACTTTGCAAGCCTTCTACCCACATCTCCTGGAAACCCTGACGCATGCGGTCAAACCTGCAGAGATTGCCACTTTTCTGGGACGTAAACTCAATGGCAACTACCAAGGTGAAATGGGCATTCGCTTCAATAGACGCTGGACCGGCACGCGCATCAAGCACCAGATGGGTCCTGTCTTCCTCAAAATGTACGATAAGTTCAATCTGATCTTGCGCCTGGAGACCACCGTCAACAATGTCGCCGTCTTCAAGCAGTATCGCCAGGTGCAGCATCGCGATGGTTCAACCACAATGGGTTGGGCTCCGATGAAGAAGACCATCCACTCCTTGCCCGCTTTGCGTGAAGTACTCTCTGCTGCCAATCAACGCTATCTCAAGTTCATCTCTTCCATCGCCACCCCGGAAGTTGGGGTGGAACAATTGTACCGTTTGGCTGAAACCAAGACCGAAGACCAGCATCGTCACAAGGGCTATAATCTCTTCTCAGAAGATGACACCTGTTTATTCCGCACCTTGTTGCAGGGCGAGTTCTTCATCAGCGGTTTCACCAACAAGCAGTTGCGCACTCAATATCTCTCGAATATATCTGCCTCTCAAGTCACGCGTCTACTCACATCGTCCCGATGTCCTTCGGGAAACGTCTGCGTGTGCATGGCGTAATCAAGAAAGTTGGTAAACGTTACAAATACTACCTGACCGACTTTGGGCGACAAACCGCGGCCATGGCATTGAAGTTGCGCGAGATGGTCGTGATCCCCACCCTCGCTTATGCAGCTTAACTTTCTTGCTTTTTGTACAAGCATTTAACTTTCAAGGGACTAATTTTGTTCTCGCACAATACCTCATAGCATAGGTCGCTTAACAAGTTGGGAATGATCATGCGGGCATTGTATGGGAAGATGGATGGTGTGTCAAATATCCACTGATAGTGTTAATCACCATACAGCGTTCCCTGAGGCGTTACAATCAAACTGAATGAATACAAACCTTCCTCGTAAACCACTTGGCATCAAAAGTTATGGCAGTATCGCTCACCTGCCGGGCAGCCGCATCGGCGTTGGCGATCATAAATGCCACGATGGACAGAAACGCATCGCCACTGAAAAAGCCCGCGACCGTCATGACCTGATCATCGTCCAGGAAAAACTGGATGGCTCCAACGTGGGCATCGCTCGTCTGAACGGCGAAATCTATGCCCTGACCCGCTCCGGGTACCTGGCTTCCACCTCTCCCTACGAGCAGCACCATCAGTTTGAAAACTGGGTGAAACAAAACGAAGCTCGTTTTCTGTCTGTTTTGCGGGATGGCGAGCGACTATGTGGAGAATGGCTGATGCAGGCCCACGGCACGCGCTACCAGCTCAGGCATGAGCCCCTGGTAGTCTTTGACTTGATGACCGGCTCCACCCGTCTCGTTTTCGATGAATTTCTCGAGCGGATCCGCCCCGGAGATTTCACAGCGCCGCACCTGCTTCACCGAGGTTTGCCTCAGTCCATTGAGCAGGCGCTGGTCATGTTGAACACCTATGGCCATCATGGAGCGCTCGATCCCGTGGAGGGTGCTGTCTGGCGGATCGAGCGCAACGAACTCATCCGGCCCGGCGGCAGTGAGCGCCGCTGGCGGGTGGACTTCCTCGTCAAATACGTTCGCCCTGACAAAGTGGATGGTTGTTACCTGCCTGAAGTCTCCGGCCAGTTGCCAATGTACAATTGGACTCCAGCATGATGCCCATCTTTGCCATTGCAGGTCTGCTTGGTGACGGGGCCGCGATCGGCGCTCATTTCTTGCCCTTCCTGGTTTTCTGCTGCGATCTGGGGAACCCATCCTTAAGTTTAAACATTGCCTTTGTCATTGCAATTTGTTCTTCGTAACGCTCGAGGGCAGGATCATCCGGGTAACCTTTTTCCCACATTTCGAACCAAGAGATTGCGCCTTCAGGCTTATCATCGGCGGTCAGGAAGTCTATCTGGCAGGCGCATAAGGCGCCGAACTCTGTGACGTGCATTTCCTGCTTTTTCATCATCCTATCGAGGATGATTTTCGCTTTTTCCAATTCATTCGCCTGTATTGCCTTTCTTACAGCAATGACCTGGCCGAAAAAATAATGGGGGAAACGATGAGGAATTTCATCTGCAATGGCGGCGGCTTCTTTATGTTTTCCCTGCATATTCAGAGCAACTGCGAGATTATTGAACAAGCCCGGTTCGTCTTTCTGAATTTCTATTGCCTCGTGCAAGTGGACTTCAGCTTTTGCACCATCCTCTTCCCGCAGTGCATGGATAGCCTGTTCCATCAGGCGGTAGGCGGCAGGCTTGAGCGTTGATTTCTCTGGCGCATCAAAGTGGATTTGAAAGCCCATCATCATGATAGGTCTCCATTCGCCCTGCAGCCATAAGTCCACTGTCTCGCCCGATGTGAATACACCATGTTTTGTAAGAAGCTGCGAGGCTTCCAGGCGCAAAGCATCGGATCCTTGTTGCCCAAGCGCAAAATCCTTCAAACTGGCGAGGAGCGCCGGGTGAGCGGACATATCCGCCAGTTTCAGCGCCAGATCACGAGCGAGGCTGTCACCAGAAGCAAGCGCGGCGGGAAGAAAGTGAATGATCTCTGGATGGTCATCGAAATAGGCACGAATTTTGTCCCGAAATACGGAATCATTTCTTTGCCTTGCCGCGCGTTCGACGGTTGATATCAGACTTTCGATCGTCTTTCTTGATAACCAGGCATCCGATGAAAACGCCTGCGGGGAAATTCGTTCATACGGAGGTTTTTTTAATTCTTGCAGATTTTCTTTGGCATGTGTAAAGTAAGGAGCGAGGTTCAGACATTTCTGCCAATATTTCCGCGCCGCGGATACATTCCCCTTACGATACTCCGCGACCGCGAACCTGTGCCAGACAAACTCGTTCAGTTGATCGAGTTCACCTAACAGTTTGGCTTCGTCCATTAGCGCCAGGACGCCGTCATCGTCTCCAATGAAGCTAAACGCCTCTGTTTTCTTGACCCAGCGCTCGGCTGCCTCCGCTTTCGATTCCTTGAGTCTCTTTGCCAGGGCAAGAGCCGCTTCCTGCTTCCCTTGCATGAAGAGAAAACGGGTCAGGTTGGAAAGCGCGTGAATATTATCGGGCTGTATTTCGAGAACTTTTTGACTCAATTTGATTGCCTGCGGAAGATTCCCCTCCAGCCAGTGAACCAGGCTGAGGTTGTTGATGACCGGGACAAAATTGGGTCGCTGCTCGAGGAGGGGTTTCGCCAATTGCTTGCCGCGCTCGTACTGACCTATTTCCATGAACAATTGCAATTCCTCATGTTTGCATACAAAATCCAGCCCGTCTTCCAAAGTGTAATCCAACTGGTTCAGCATCTCTGCCAAGCCTTGTTCCAGTTTCGGAATGCTCTCTTGCACATCAGCCGTTCGTTCGTCACGCGGCCACTTTTTGAGGAATTGCCGAAATGTATGCAGAGCAAGCGCTGGTCGCCCGTTCGCAAGATAGGCGCCCGCAAGACCAAGCTTGATATCAGCCCGGTTTGGCGTGAGAGTATGGAGCTGGTACATCGCATGCAAGTAGCCATGCTGGTCTCTGAGATCCAGGCAGGCATTTGCCATATAGCTGAGGATATCTGGCTGGCGCGGGAATTTTCTATCCAACTCGTGGAGGAGGTTCAGGGCCTCTTGTGGCTTATTTGCGGAGATCAGATGGTCGGCTTCCTCTAATCCCTCGCGCAGCTTGCGCGGCAGGTTGATCGGGTCTACACGCGTGGGGAAATGTTTTTTACTCATTGAATGATTTTATCCTATAGTTTTGCCTACTATGCAACACCACTCTGCACGGCAGGTGGGCTAATCGGGATGAGCATTGCTTTCACTGGCTGGTGTTGGATGAGGGGGATAACGACCCGGCTCAATTCTGGAATTACATGGCAGATGCCGTGGTGTTGCGGTCCCATCCAAACCACCTTGCCGGTTGACCTTTTGTTGACCATCTTCATCAACGAACTTGCGAAGAAGATTTCTTCTCTGGTGTTGGACGATTATCACGTTATTCACAATGAACGCATTCATGCCGCGTTGATTAAACTTTTGGCGCGCATCCCTGCCAAGTTTCATTTGGCAATCACCAGCCGCTAGAACCGCCGCTCGCAGAAAGAGGAGCACGTATCAACCTGGAAACATCTTGAAAATCCACCATACAAAGGAGGATTTTCAAGGGTAAATATGGGCATGATCGAACGAGCCCACTCCTTGAGGAAGTGAAAAATGCACTTCAGCGAAGCCCGTGTGGTTGCACTGATTGGTCCACGGCAATGTGGGAAGACCGCCCTGGCGCGGCAGATCGTGACCCCTGACTCGCCCAATTATTTCGATCTGGAAAATCCCGTTAGTCTGGCGCGGCTAGATGAACCTATGACAGCTTTGCAGGATTTGCGTGGAACTATCGTGATTGATGAGATTCAACGCAGTCCGAATCTATTCCCCATCCAGCGCGTCCTTTCTGACCGTGAGCCGTTGCCGGCGCGCTTCCTGATCTTGGGTAGTGCTTCGCCTGACCTCTTGCGTCAATCCTCCGAATCGCTTGCAGGGCGCATTACAATCATCACAATGAGTGGATTCAGCCTGGAAGAGGTCTGGATTGAAAACCAAAGCAAACATTGGCAACGTGGTAGCTTCCCGCGTTCATATCTTGCAGATAGTGACAATGAAAGCTTTGAATGGCGAAGGGATTTTGTGCTCACCTTTTTGGAATGCGATGTGCCACAATTTGGCATTCAAATTCCATCCAAAAGTCTGTTCCGCTTTTGGATGCAAAAATGTCTGCCACCGCCTACAACCAAAAATACTGGATGCGCCGCATCTACTCGCGCTTCAAGCCCAGGGTGCGGCGTGCGTATTGGCTGATCCGCAGGAGAGAAAGCAGGACAACAACCTGCCGCAGGCCATTTGGCAGGTGCTTGCACCTTATCTTTGGCGCCTAGGGGAGGCTTGCGCCGCTAAAATAATCCCCCAACTCATTTTGGCACGACCATTTCGCTTATTCTGCAACACCCTCTATCTGGGGGCTATGCTGTGGTATGTAGTGAAGTAGGACGGAATTTATACCCGTATACATGATATGTACCCTGCCATCACCTTATACATATGAAAAACAATCAAATTACAGATCATCCTCATCATCCCTTCGGCATCACCCAAAAAATTCAGAGGGGAGGACAAATGGCGGCTCGTTGGGTTATATCGCTTGGGCATGAACGGCGGCGGGATACTGCGCATGAATTGGTGCGTGGCGATACTATAGTCGATGATCTCGTCTGTGTCGCCCCAATCAGCGCAAGAGGTTATGCCTATATCACCCATCTGCAGATGGCTTGATATCAATTCGTGATTAGGGCGATTGCATTTCACGTCAGTTGTGCTCGCAACGGGATGGGTTCCTTTAATTTCGACACCAAAGAGAAACCATTGCCTGGGTTTACGAATTCAGTAATTGGAAGGGGTCTTCATTTCGGAATCGAGCAACGAAATCAGCATTGGATGGAAATAGTTGAATTGGGGACAGACAGTGATGATTTTTTCAATCAATTCAGGAGCTCTCCAACATACCCCTCCTGATTCTTCGTTGACCAACCATAACAAACGCAGGATGTAATTGTGTATGAATTCTGGATACTGCTCGGCAATTTGCTTTGCGGTTTGGCCGGTTGCTTCTATGGCACGGTTACAGACCAGCGGATCAGGATCGTATGTTAAGGCGGTTAGAAGGCTAAGTATTCTTTTTCGCTTCGCTGCAAATTCCAGCATGGATGCGAAATCGCCCTGTATTAACCAATTTTTTACGCTAAGGAGATCATCAGACGTGATTGGCATAACATTGTCAGTCCTTCCATTTGGATTATACTCTGTGTAAAAATACACAATTAAAACTCAAAACTGGAGAAGCCATGTCAACAAAATCGACTTCAAAGAAAAAGAGTATCACCTCCTCAAGAAGATTTACTCCCGGAAGGAACTTGCTCCTGACTCTTACCTTGGTACCCTTCATAATTGGTGTTTTGCTGATCGGCGCATGGTTATTGGATATTGAAATTTTTGAGGCGCCGCAAGTGCACGTTACAGTTGGCATCTTGTTTTTCTTGCTAAGCTTTGCCATATCCAATCTTCTGCAGAGGCGCTGGATGCTGGCGATTGGCTGGGGGTTGTTGATGGTTGCAGACCTGATCGTTTTCGCATGGTTACATATTCTGGCGCAGGGCTTTGCGCTGGTAGTTGGGCTGATAGGAGTTGTCTTCCTGGGGATTGAATTCTACAGGCAATATCAGACTAACAAGGTGGAACAGGCCAAAAAACGATAGCGTCTGCCGCCTAAGACTTTTCTTAGATTACTTAAAACAAATCTTAGTGCATTTTTTCACATTCTTTTTATAATTTATCAGGATTGACTGTCATGGATAATGACAGTCAGTTCATTTAATGACCCTTTAGTCGTTTCGCGACTTTTTACAATCATCCCATTACGAAAGGAGGCGCGATTCTAAAACAGACCCGGCGAGAGCATGGAAGAAATGAAACAACACTCGGGTCGTAGGGATAATTTTTTTACAATGTCTAGTCCATTTGTATCTGGTCAAACATCGAATAAGGAGAAGAAAAATGAACATCAAAATCAACGAGGATTGGCTCGCGACAATCATTGCCTTTGTCCTGCTGATTCTGGCCATGGTCAACATCATCAGTCCTGAGTGGCTGAAATTCTAAGAGGAGAACCTGAGATGACTACATCAACTGTTAAACAAGAACAAAAATCTGGCTCCGATGTACTCAATTTCATCGTCGGTCTGGCTATTGTTGTGGCCCTGGCATTCCTGGCGCGCTGGTTCAAGATTCAGGTCTACGGAATCAAAGACTTGTTTGGTTTGGGAATCCCAGGCAAGGTTCTGGAATTTCCGATCTGGGCAGCGCTTGTTGGCTTGATTGCCAACTACATCCTGAAGGCAATCAAGTTCTTTGAATATCCGAAGTCCGGTTTCCGCACCGAACTCTTCCTGAAGATCGGCCTCGTTCTGCTCGGTGCAGGCATCAGTTTCAAGGTGATCGTCACCGCAGCGGGAGGCGCCATCATTCAGGGTGTCATCATGGTCGCCGCGGTATACATGTTCAGCTGGTGGCTGGGTGGCAAGTTCGGCCTGCCGGACACCCTGCGCGCCGTCATGTCCACGGCTGTTTCGATCTGCGGTGTTTCGGCCGCCATCGCCGCGGCTGGCTCGGTGCTTGCGAAGAAAGAGGAGATCACCTATGTGACCGCCCTCGTCATCGTCACTGCTTTGCCGCTCATGGTGATCGCCCCGCTGATCGCTGGCGCATTGAACATGCCCGAACCCGTGGCGGGTGCCTGGTTCGGCGGCAACGTGGATACGACCGCCGCGGTTGTCGGCGCCGGCACGATCTATGGCGAGACCGCCCAGCAGATCGCCTCCATCGTCAAGCAGACTCAGAACGTCCTGATCGGCGTGGTGGCATTCCTCCTGGCGTTGTACTTCACCACCGTGGTGGAAGGCAAGAAGGAAAAACCCAATGCGGCCATCATCTGGCAGCGCTTCCCCAAATTCGTCCTGGGCTTCCTGGTCGCCTCCCTGATCTTCACTTTCGGCTGGATTGACAAGGATGTGGCGGGCAAGGCCATCAGCGGAATGAAAGACTGGGCGTTCTGCTTGGCCTTCGTCTGCATGGGTCTCGAGCTGGAAGTCTCCAGCTTCAAGAAGATGGGTTGGTCGCCGGTCATTGTGTACCTGATCGTGACCATCTTCAATACCCTGCTGGCTTTGGCCATCTCCTGGCTGATCTTCGGCTGGCTCTTCCCCGTCAGCCTCTAAGCCCAGACCGTCTGTACAAATCGATTCATCACTGACCGTCTGAGAACCATTGGGTGGGGTGCGGATTAAACCCCGCTTCCCCCACCACAAACATCATCAGCGAACACAAGGAGAAAATCATGGCTAAGGACTCCAAAACCCCTTTGCTGGATCAACTTGAAGAAGGGCCCTGGCCAAGCTTTGTGACAGAGATCAA
>CAYTDB010000021.1:0-62465 GCA_964436455.1 uncultured Anaerolinea sp.
GCAGCCTGTCGAGTTTCTCGGGCGGCGTATTACAGGCTTGCTGGCTGAAGCGCGTGCAGCGCTAGTCGAACACCTTGGTACCCAGGCGGATAAAATCTGGTTTACACACAGAACGTGACCATCTCACTCTATATCGTGGCTCGTTCCCTTGAACTTGGACTGGACGATGAAGTCCTTTCAACGGACCACGATACGGTGTAATGGATGACAGCAACAGTGTGAATAACCCGCGTTATCAGCGATCCTGGAGTTGGGGCGGAATCATCAATTGGGATGAATATCGCTTAGGTCGATCGTTTGATCCGTCCCTCGACCACCTCAGCAAATTTTACTGAATACGAAACTGCGTCGAACAACCAGTAGCGCGACGTGACAAGATTTCGATCCGCAACAACGTGCGGGAACGGGATCAACCCCGAAGAATACTGTCGTTTATCCCTGAGCACGCTTTTCACTTCATCGGCAACATACATATCGTATGTCCTGAAACGACGACCGAACAGCCAAAAGGTCGAAGCGTAGCCGATCATTTCAAGCAATCTGGTCAGCGAAGTGGTTTTATAATCATACAGAACGCTTTTACCGGTATCCGGGTCAATCGCGCGCGCCAGCACCAGTAAACCGTGACAGATTGACCCAACACCCTTGTCCTGTTTGAAGAACTGCACCACCTTTTCCTGTAAAACCCTGCTTTCCAAAAATTGTTTCATGCCCGGTGCGTGACCGCCCGTGAGCAGCAGCGCATCGTAATCGTCCACATGAATGTCTGCATACCTGATCGGCTTTTGATATTCAGGCGCGGCGGTCATCCGTTTGTAATCGCGGATCCCCATCGGCCCCGCCCCCAGCGGACCACGCACAAAGCCCATCAACAGGCGATGGTCCGCAGCCGCAACCGCGCCATTCTCAGTGGCGAACGTTGCTTTCCAACCGCGCTCCACACACACCCGCCAGGGTGTGGCAGACTCGGTCGGGTCGAAATCATGGTCCGGCAAAGGGATGAGGACATGCGGTTTTCGGTTCATAACACGCTCCTATGCAAATTATATAACTTCTTTCAAGAAACGGTGTTTCTATAACTGGCATGGATTTCTCCAACGAACGATACAGCCGCCTGCGCGATCTATTCAAGGGTCAGAGACTTCCCCTGGCATTTGTGGACCTGGATTCATTCGATGCCAATATCAACATTGCCGCAACCATCGCTCAAAAAGCCGATAAAAAACTCCGCATCGGGACGAAATCTGTGCGCTGTTTGCCCTTAATGGAGCGAGTCCTTGCCCATGCCTCATCCCGCTTCCACGGCTTCCTGACATTTACCGCTGAAGAGACCGCCTTCCTCGCCGACAAGGGTCACGATGACTTTATCCTTGCCTATCCCACCGTCCAACCCGGCGATTTGGCGATCCTTGCACAACTCACGAAGCAGGGCAAACAAGTCTCTGTGATGGTGGACAGCAGGCAGCATTTGGATATCTTGAATGAAACGGGGAAACATCAGGGAACGGTTCTATATGCCTGCCTTGAAATTGACATGGCATACCGTCCATTGGGCAATGACATGCTTCACCTGGGCTTGCGAAGAAGTCCGGTTCGAACGCCGGATCAGGCACTTGAATCAGCTGGATATGCAAAGGCTTTGTCAAATGTAAAGATCAACTCGGTGATGGGTTATGAAGGTCACATCGCAGGGACGAACGACAATGTGCCGCACCAGGTTGTGATGAATGCTGTGTATCGCATGCTGAAGAAGGCGTCAGTGAAGGAACTGTCTTCGCGACGGGATGCAGTCATCAGGTCCATGAAAGAGGCGGGTGTGGATTTGCGTCTTGTGAACGGCGGCGGAAGCGGCAGTCTGGTATCCACGCTGCAAGATGCCTCCGTCACCGAAGCCACGATCGGTTCGGGGTTGTATGCATCGGGCTTGTTCCATTATTTCAAGGAGGTGAAATATCAACCATCGGCGTTCTTCGCTTTGCAGGTGGTGCGGAAACCGAAAGAGGGAATGGTCACCTGCGCGGGCGGCGGATATATTGCCTCGGGTGCGATCGAGAAAAGCAAACTGCCCCTGCCTGCCATGCCGCTCGGTTTGAAGTATGTTGACCTGGAAGGCGCGGGTGAAGTGCAGACTCCGTTGGAGCTGCCGCAGGGTTGCCCGAAGCTGGCAATCGGCGATCCTGTGTTTTTCCAACATGCAAAGGCTGGCGAATTGTGTGAACGTTTCAATGAATTGATTCTGGTCCAAGGAGGCAAAATCGTTGATACAGTAAAGACATATCGAGGCGAAGGGTTTGCGTTTTTGTAATCATCTTACAGAGGAGAATGCAAATGAAAAGGACACTCAAGCATGTCAGCTACGCCATGGGGAATTTTGCGAACACGATTGCCTATCAGGTGTTTGGCAATCGCATTCAGTTCTATTATGTGGATATCCTCGGATTGAATGCCGCCACTGCCGGTGTGTTGTGGACCATCTACGGCTTGTGGAACGCGGTCAACGACCCCCTGATGGGGCAGCTTTCAGACAGGACGCGCTCCAGGTTCGGCAGACGTGTTCCATATGTTGCCTTCGGCGCCATCCCACTGGGGTTATCGTTCTTCTTCCTTTGGACACCGATCCAAAAACCTGCCTGGGTTCTGGCGACCTATTTTCTGGGGATCCTGTTCATCTTTGATACTCTCTACAGCCTGACGATCATCGCCTACAACTCCCTGTTCCCCGAGGTCGCGCCGACCGTGCGTGATCGCGTGGATCTTTCGATGGTGCGCGAGATATTGGGAACCATCGCATTACTGGCATCCTACATCCTTGCTCCGATCCTTGCCGATGAAGTCGGCTACCTCACGATGGGAGCCATCATGGGCGGGCTGATCGGCGTCGGTTATTTGATCTCTATGATCGGCGTGAAAGAGGCACCAGTCAACGACAGCGAAGTGCAATTGGGGCTGGGTGAATCGCTGCGTGTTGTGCTGGCATCCATTCCCTTCCGCTGGTATCTGGGCGCGAACATCGCCAAGGAATACATCTGGCTGGCGCTGGGAGCGATGCTCCCGTTCTGGCGCAAGTATGCGCTTGGCATTCAAGCCCCGATCAACGTCTTTGGGGCGGAACTCGGCGCGGGTGATGCGGAAGCTGTACTGCTCGGCCTTGCCATTGTGCTTGCCATTCCCTGTTTATTGATCTGGCGGCCGATCGTGTTGCAGCTTGGCTACCGCCGTTCATGGATTATTGCTGCATTGGTCTTTATCCCAGGCTTGTTCCTGATGATGATCGCCCATGATTTTAATTCCGGACTTCTTGGCACCTTACTTGTCGCGCCGGGTCTGGCAGGCTCCATGATCATGCCCTTCCCGGTCATCTCCGAAGTGATCGATGATGATTCCAAGAAGGAACATGGCTACCGCCGTGAGGGGATCTTCTTCGGCATGAACGGCGGTATCACCAAACTCGCCTTCTCGGCACAGGGCGTCTTGTTCGCATCCGTCATGTCGGCGGCGGGATACGTGGCTGGCGAAGCCGTGCAGACTGCCAGCGCAATCAATGGCATCCGTTTTATGATCGGCGGCACCACCATCATCGCCGCGCTCATCACCGCCTTCTGCATGTGGAGATACCCGTTGGGACGTGACAACCATATGGGAAATTAATCTAAAGGAGAAACATCATGAATGAAGAAACAAAACTCGCCTGGCTTAAGCGCGTACTGGTATTCAAAATCATCGTTGTGGCATTATTGTGGGGGCTGCCCACATTGCTTGGTCCCGAGTCCTTCCTCAAAATGCTCGGAGAACAAATACCCAACCCACCCTTCTACATGCGCATCTTTGGCGCCACGCAGATCGGTCTTGTGTTCCTGTACTGGCTGGCCTATCAAAACCCGGTCAAGAACCGCGACATCATCCGTTATGCCGTGTGGGATAACTCTGTTGCATTCCTCACCATGATGGGTTATGCTGCAACAGTTGGCATCACCAATCCAACCGTCTGGTTTTCCGCCGTACTTGTATTGTTCTTTGCGATCGCTTTCTATATCTTGATACCGAAAGCCGTCTAGCCAATGGGTTACAGAGATGCGGAGATATTGTTTACGACTCCGTATCTTTGTGACTGGATATCCTCTCATGCTTGATTCAGCCCTCAACTTTTCACGGGACAACAGACAATCGCATCTCTCCGGACTTTGTGACTGGCTCCGCATCCCAAGCATTTCGACTCAGCCCGAGCACTCTCCCGATGTCCGCCGCGCCGCGGAATTCGCCGCACATTACCTTCGCGAAATGGGTATGTCAAAGGTTGAGATCCGCGAAACTGCGGGGCATCCTGTTGTCTACGCTGAATGGTTCGAAGCCATTGATTCCCCGACGCTGCTGATCTACGGTCATTTCGATGTCCAACCCACCGACCCCGATGAAGAATGGGAGCGTCCTCCCTTCGAGCCGACCATCGAAGGGGATAATCTATATGCACGCGGCGCTTCCGATGACAAAGGTCAGGCATTTGCCGTGCTCGCCGCGTTGGAGTCTTATTTCAAGACCAGCGGGAAATTGCCTGTCAATGTAAAAGTGCTGCTCGAAGGCGAAGAGGAGATCACCAGTCCCCATCTCTTCCTTTATCTTCGTGACCACGCCGACGAACTTTCCGCCGGTGCGGTTCTCATCGCGGATCAGGATATGCTCGACCCGCAGCACCCTGTCATCATGTGGGGTTTGCGTGGAATCCTGTACACCGAGATCGAAGTGAGGGGTCCCGCCCGCGACCTGCACTCCGGCACCTTCGGTGGCGGCGTGGACAATCCCTTCAATGTGCTTGTCCGTTTGCTGGCACAATTGCAGGATGCGAAGACCCGCAGGGTGCTCATCCCAAGCTTCTATGACGAAGTGGAGGAACTCAGCGAAGAAGAACGCGCCTTGATCGCCCAGGCTCCCATCAACGATCAGGTTGGGTTGTATCTTACCGGTGCGCCTGCGCTTGGAGGCGAGGAGGGGGTTCCGCTGGCAGAACGTGTCAGCGTGCGCCCAACTCTCGAAGTGCATGGCATCGCTGGCGGCTTTACAAGTGAAGGATCAAAAACCGTCATTCCATCCTGGGCAACAGCCAAGGTGAGTATGCGACTCGTCCCGCATCAATCACCAGATGAGATATTCGAATCGTTGAAGTCTTTTTTGACATCGATCTGTCCACCCACGGTCAAACTGGATGTCCGCCTCATTGGCAGGGCGCACCCGGTGAAGATCGACTACGGATCAAGAGAAATTCAGGCTGCCGCGGAGGCTTATGAAAAAGGATTCGGTCACAAGCCGGTCTATCTGCGCGGAGGCGGATCGCTGCCGATCGTCCGCGATCTGATCGATATATTGTCAAAACCGAATCGTGAAATCCCGGTTGTGATGATCGGTTTTGGCCTGCCCGACGACGGGACCCATTCCCCCAACGAAAAGATCCATATCCCGAATTTTTATCATGGGATCGAGACCGTCATTCATTATCTGGAATTATTCAAAAATATTTGATGTCGTTGCTTCAATTGCAATGGCGGAGGAGACTCAACATGCATATCCCGCAAACAGGAAAATCGAAAGAGGAAATTCTCACGACGCTTCAGGCCTTCAAATCCCGCGACATGGATTGGAAGGCGGGAAAGGTCTGGTGCTACGTCTATAATCCCGGGGAGGACCCGGCTGAGGTCACGAAAGAGGCGTATCTAAACTTCCTGACCGAGAATGGATTGGATCCCACAGTCTTCCCCTCCATGCTGAAACTCGAAACGGATGTGGTCCGCGCAACGATCAATCTGCTGCGCGGTGATTCGAACTCGGTCGGTCATCTCACCACTGGCGGGACGGAGTCCATCATGCTGGCAGTGAAAACGGCGCGTGATATGGCGCGTGCCACCAGGCCGCACATCAAGGAACCCGAGATGGTATTGCCAAAAACCGCGCATGCCGCGCATCATAAGGCGGCGCATTATCTGGGTGTGAAACCTGTGTTGGTGGATATTGACCCTGCCGCCTTCAAAGTGCGTGCGCAGGATATGGAGAAGGCCATTACCGAGAATACGATCCTGCTGGTCGCCTCCGCGCCAAGTTACTCACAAGGTGTGATCGATCCGATCAGTGAAATCGGAGAGATCGCGCAAAAACATAATTTGTTATTGCATGTGGACGGCTGTGTGGGCGGTTTGCATCTTTCCTTCATGCGCAAGCTTGGATATGAAGTTCCCGATTTTGATTTCACTGTGCCCGGCGTAACTTCCATTTCAACCGACCTGCACAAATACGGATATGCCGCCAAGGGTTGCTCGGTCATCATGTATCGCAGCAAGGATATCCGCAAGTATCAGATCTTTGCCTGCACCGATACGACAGCATACACGTTGATCAATCCCACTGTATTGAGCACGAAATCAGGCGGTCCCATGGCAGGTGCGTGGGCAGTGCTAAACTTCCTGGGTGAAGAGGGTTATATGAAGATCATCAAGGAAGTACAGGAAGCCACAAAGAAGTTGATCGACGGCATCAATGTGATCCCGGAACTGCATGTGTTGGGTCAGCCCGCGATGTGCATGTTCTCTTTTGCATCAGATGAGATCAATGTCTATCAACTGGGCGACGAAATGAACAAACGCGGCTGGTATATTCAGGGACAGTTCTCCACGCCTCTCACGCCCCGCAACCTGCACATCTCTGTCAACCATGGGACGATCCACAATGTGGATGCGCTGCTCAAGGACCTGCGGGAATGTGTGGAGATCGTAAAGACCAAAACGCCGATCGATTCAGATGCGATCCGCGCCATGGTCGGCGCCGCGCTTCAAGGCCCGGACCCGGAAACTGCGTTCGGTCGACTGGCAGCCACTGCCGGGCTGACAGGGACCGACCTCCCCACCGAGATGGCCTTTATCAACGAAGTCCTGGATGCCTTGCCCGATGAATTATGCAATGTGTTTTTGGTAAATTACTTCAATGACCTGTACGTTTAGGAGGGCAAGAACATGAATAATATGCGCTATCAGCGTTCCTGGAGTTGGGGCGGGATCATCTATTGGGCTGTGCGCGAAGGTCAATGCCAGATCGGGTGGCTCAGGGAATGATTTTTCCCTGTTTTTCTGTTTTCCCCTCTTTTTCCGCCAAGCATAGCTGCGCCATCGTTCGTGTGATGGATGGCGCAGCTATCTGTTTCTTCTAAACTGGCTTGTTCATTTTACGACCACCCAGTCACTGCCGCTTCGACCAAAGACTTCGGGAGAGTACATCTCCTCTGCCTTGGCAGGCGGGACAATGAACGTGCCGGGTGTGGTTGCGCGTGCGATGTAGCTATATTCATAGACCCCATCCCAAAGCAGGGAGGTGAAAGCTTCGGCACGGTCATCGCGCATATTCTGATGCTCATACCACGGTCCCCACCACCACCATCCATAGCGATAATCCGGATTGGTCGGGTCTGGCGGTGCACTCTGCGAAACCGCCAACGCCGGGTTGACGATCTCAAGCCCCGCAGGAAGCGGATCGACCAGTGCAACATGATATCGGCGGTTGTCTGCCACCATCGTGATGATGACCTTGACACGTGCCCCTGCCGTAATGTACCAGACGCCTTCCCCGTCCTGATACACATCTTCAGGGTCATCCACACCTTCATAGCGTCTTTGGACGACAAAGCCCATGTCCAGCGGATCCAGGTGTAGATCAGTGGGAGCGTACTGCAGTCCCAAACGGTAGTAGAGTCGTCCGGGTCCATCCTTACTTAAGATCAGGTCCTGCGTCCCGCCGCCGGCAGAGGTCTCGGAAAGAACGTAGTTCATCGGGATGAGCATTTCGTACAGGTCGGTCGTCCGTCCGCGGAATTCATTGTCGCCTGCGTAGGTGTCTCCCAGCCAGATGCGTGCCACAAAGTCAGGTGTCTGCGACTCGTATGTATTGAAGTAGCGGTCCAGGGCGATCAGGACGAAAACATTCTCCTGCGTGTTACCCCAGCGACCCTTGGTGCGATGCGCCTGCAGACCGGTGACCACTTTGGGGATCAGATCACTTTGCGGGTTGTCTTCCGTCAACGCATCCAGAAGGATGGCATCCGTGCGGCGGTCAGAGCTGAGCAGTAAATAGGTTTGATCGCTGTATGCTGTTGTGAAGTTTGCCGCACCAGCCGTTTCAACCACATGGTTATTGACATAAAGCCGGATCGCAGACAGTTGTTCCTCGTTATCGATCACAGACCACAGCCAGCCGACGGCTTCAATCGAAAGGTTTTCCAAACCGGCTTCGTTCAAAAGGCTTTCCGCTTTTCTTGCATCACGCTCACCTGTCAAATCACGGACGTACAGTGCATACGCACTCAGCGTCCAGCGGGTTTCCTTGCTGTACCACGAGGGGTAATGACTCTCGATATCGCGCAGGTAATTCAAGGCGTTCTGCTGCATCTCCGCAGGGACATCGAAGCCCTTTTGCTGCGCGCGGAACAAGGCATGCGTCACGTGGATGGTATTGAACGGGATGGATTCGAACCCGCGCCGCCAATAGGGGAATCCGCCATCATAGTTTTGCAATCCCTGCAGACGTTCAATATCACGACCGACGGCTGATTCCATTTCAGCAGGTGTTGGCAACCCGTCAGCTTTGAAGGCGGTCAACACATCGCGCAGGGACGCGACCGCCAGCACCCGCGACGCCAGTTGCTCGGAACATTCATAAGGATACGAAGTCAGATATAACACTGCGTCGGTCAAAGCTTGCAAAGCGGTGGAGGAAGTGGTGACTTCCAACCCGCCATATTGCGGAAAAACATCTGATGGATAGAGTACAGATTGTGCAACGCTGCCCTGGTCTATCACGCCATAGGTTGCAAAGGCTTCCGTGGTTGCAGGTGTGTAGACCGGCAACTCGATTGTCGCGGCGTCGGCATAACTGCCTGATGTTGCCGCGATCTGCAGGCGGA
The DNA here is from genome assembly GCA_964436455.1 of uncultured Anaerolinea sp. Lineage (GTDB taxonomy): Bacteria > Chloroflexota > Anaerolineae > Anaerolineales > Villigracilaceae > Defluviilinea. Next base: position 8,933 of record CAYTDB010000021.1, read on the forward strand.
CGGTTCCTGCCATGATCGTGGCAGCCGGGAAGCGCACTTCCACGCGGTCATTGGCAGGGACGTTCACACGCAGACCGTTCTCGCCGAGTTCAAGATTGGCGGCACGCGCGACCACATCCACTGTCATCGGAGAGTCGGTTTGATTCTGCAAGACCACCGGCAGTTCGAATTTGTCACCAAAGTTGAGGAAGCGCGGCGCGGAGGGACGCACCATAAGAGGTAAACGCGCCGTGATGTTCGACTCGCCTGTTCCAAACTGCTTCCCGGTTTCATCCACCGCCACAACCATGACCCGGTAGCGGGTGAGATTATCCGGGAGTTCGATCAACACCTGTGCCTCACCATCGGCTCCGGTTCGCACAGTGGGAGCAAAGGTTGCCAGCGGATTGAAATCTGAACGAATGTTGATGGGTGTTTGCTCGCTTTCTGCCATGCCTTTTTCTGCTGCGGGTGCAGGAGCCATTGCGGGTTCTTCCAGCATCAGAGCGTCATTGATCTGTGCAAATGTATTGCCTACCCTTGGTTCGGCCAATCCCTGAGAGATGAGCGATTCCGGGTCAGCAAGTACAACACTTACGCGCCCGTAGACACTCGCAAGATTGGATGAGCGATCTGTATAGAAAACACTCAAGGGGTCGCTCAGTTGGTAATTTGTCAGCGCAAGGATGGCTTCATCCACGACCACCACAGCCAGTTCCGCATCGGGTACGGGGGTGCCGCTCGCATCTTTCACAAGGACAGTTAGCGTCGTTTCGCCGCCAGGTTCCAGTTTGTTTTGTTTTGGCGAAACTTGCAACGCCAATGTCCGTTCCAGTGGAGGAATGCTCAAGTTCAACTGACCTGTCGCATACGCCGGACGCGGTGGCACGTTCTCAAGCATCTCACCGCGATCATCGGTGCGCGGGGCGGAGCCGACCAGATCCACTTGAATGTTCAGGTTGGGGATGTGTTCTTCCTCGATGGGGACTCTTAATGTGGCAGAACCCTCCTCGATCTGGAAGCGTGTGGTATAGAGAATGCCGCTGCGGCTCACAGTAAGCAATCCCTCGGCGGGAGTGAACGGCGATTGCACAAGGATCTCTGCGGTGTCACCGGGTTGATAGGATTCCTGATCGGGAATGAGCGTGACCTTTTCCTGTTCCACACTGCGCGAGGGAGGCTGCTGCCCGCCGCTGACCCAGCGCGTGAAACGGCTTTGATTCCTGCGACTGAGTTCATCCGTCACCTGGGCGGTGATCTGATAGCTTCCGCCGAGAGGCGTTTCAAAGGTGCAGGAATCAGGTTCCGGCTTGGAAAGAAGCGAGCAGGTTTGCACGTCCACCACTTCCTCCACCCAGTTCCCGTTCCTGTTCTTCCATTCCAATCGTCCGGCTGTGATCTCCACGGGACGATCCGCCACTGCGTTGCCATCCAGGTCGCTGACGATGAAGTCGATCCTGAGCGGTGTGCCGCGCCCGACGAAGTAACGGTCGCTGCGGATGCCGATGTACAGGTCTGCCGGGTGGACGAGGAGCGTGGTAGTGCTGCTCCAGGCCTGTCGGTTCACATCCATGACCGTGGCTTGCGCGACCACGCTTTGCGGCTGCGGGTCTTTGGCGGGATCACCTTTCGGATTGAACTTGAGATTCAAATAATGCGTGCCTGAAGCGTCGGTCCTGCCGGTAAAGGTTTGCGTCTGGGATTCGCCGTTGGGATCGGGGAACCCAAAATCATAGAACCACCACGGCTGCCAGTTGCCAAAGGTGAAGTCAGGCCAGTTGGGCGGCGAGTAATCGCCCGGGGAGGTGGTTACATTCCAGGTGACATCTGCATTGGGCAAGCCGCCGCCGGCATAGTACTTTGCTTCCACGGCGAGCACGGCTTGATCGCCAACAAAATATGGACCGGTCGTTTCATTACGGGCGTTGACCTCATACTCAGGTCGCCGGAATTCCTGGATCTGGAATTGATGATAAAAATCACTCCCACTCAAGCCGCCAAGATCACCTTCAGCGTATAAGCGGATTTGAGCATTCCCCAGGTTTACAACCTGCGGGATGGTGAATGTGAAATCAAAACCGCCAAGGGCATTCACATCCACGCGACCGTTGCCGAGGGTGTTCCCCTGCGGGTCGGTGACCTGATAACTGACCGAACGCAGCCGGTTCCCCACCAGCCCAACATCCCCATTTTGGTTTCCACCGATGAGTCGCAGCCAGCCTTTGAGATGCACCTCCTCGCCGGGGCGATAGATCTGGCGATCGTCGAAAACATACCAGCGCAAAGCATCACTCGGCGGACTGGCTGTCCACGAATCGTCATACCAGGATTGTGTTGAACGCGGCAGAATAGCCTGGTCATCGGCTTGAGTGGCAACCAAATATGTTGCACCGGAGGGGATATCCAAACGCGCAACACCGTCTGCATCGCTCAAGACGGTCGCGCCTCCCTTATCCGCTCGAATCTGCACACCTTCCAGTGGGGAACCATCCCCGAGGTCGGTCGTCCATGCCACCATCAGGCTGTGATCGTTGTAGGCATCCAAACCAATGTTCGTGATCTGCACCCAGGTGAGGAGGGTCTGCGAGAAGCGCCTCCACTTATCCTCTTCATTGTCAAGCATACCGGCAGGCGGCTCAACGATCAGGACGAAATGACCGAACTTCCCGGTCATATATGGACCGAGATCCAAATCCACTTGTGACAGGGTGTCATCTGGGATATCGAGATTGACAACTTTCTCGGCAATGAGTTTGCCGGGCATTTTTGCAGGCTTATCCGTCTGCTGCCATTCGCGCAGATACTGCTTGTATTGAGTCCAGTCACTGGGCTGGACGCTGTACACCTTCAGGTTCAACTTCTTGTAATTGATGGCGTACACTGAAAAGATTTTCTTTGGAGCAGTCGGGTCAAGGGTGACAAAATTTAGTCCCATGTTGACCAAAGATGATTCGGCTTTGCCCACCTTGAAGGTCAGGCGCACATCGTCCCCCAACTGCTGGCCGAAGATATCCTGCACCTCCCCTGAAACCGTGACCGCGTACGTGGTCTGCCCGCTGGTCATGCCGGCGATCATGATCGTGTCGCCGTAGATGGTGGCAGACACGCCGGGGATCTCAGGTTCCACGCGCAGCATCTCCTCACTGGTAACGTTCGTATCCAGCGGGTTGTTGAAGCGGATCAAAAAGGGAGAGAGCGGCGGGCACTCGTCATCCCAGCCACAGCGATGCTCCACGATCTTCAACGGCGCGTAGGTTGAAAAACCAAAAGACTGGACCTCCGTTGTGACAAGCGGTCCCTCGGCGGAGGGTGTTTCCGGTCCAATACCCACTGAAATATCTGTCTCCGGCGGGAAAGGCTGTGCGGCTCGAAAAGCCAGCCAGCGTCCTTCCATTGCGTTCTTGCTCAACTGGCTGACGCGCTCATTCTCGTCCACCTCCGCCTGACCAGCCAGAACAAGATTTACATCCTGACCACCCGCCCTTACAGAGATCGTTTCCAACACTGCAGCGGGGTCAATGCGCTGATCGAAGGCAACAAAGAAAAGCGGCTCGAGCGGCTGCGGGGAATCGTCAGGGTAACTTATCACCACTTTGGGCGGGGGCGTTTTGAAATTCCATGAAACCGGTTCAGCCAATCTCGCGCCATTAGCTGATTTCGTCCCTGCCGGCACAGTGACGGTGTACTCGGTTGCCTTGGGCAGGCGGTCTATCAATTCGGAATCGTACTCGAACGTCAGGGTCTTTGTCCCCAGCCAGCGCCATGTCCCCGGCAAGGATGGCTCGATGACCACCGGCACATCCTGTGCCGCCAGATCGCTTAGCGTCCCCAACGGGACCATCGGCTGATTGAATGTTATGCTGACAAACGGCGCAATCGGGATTTCCCCTTCAGGAGCGAATCGTAGAACCTGGAGCGGACCCGCTTCAATTGCCCCGGGGGTTGGTTCTGTTTCGAGAGGCGGAAAAGACTCTTTGATCGTATTGCCGGGACGCGGCGGAGGCAATATCTCCGGCGGCAGGTTAAAGTCGGTTTGTTGATCAGGAGCAATTGGCAGGTCCGGCAGACGCGCCAGAATGGGTCCGATTTCATTTTGCGAAAGCGGCTCCCCGGTCGCCAGCGGCATGGGTTCCACATCCTGTGGCTGGGACTGTCCATCGCTCAGTTGGACATCCATGCCGTATTTATCTGAGGTTTCGGTGGGTGGTTGACTTGTATCCATGACAACAGGGATGAGGTTTTCGTCTCCTGCTATTGTACTTTTGGGCCGGAATCTATTTAATAACAAAATGATCGCTCCTGTAACGACCAAAATGATGACCCCCACGATCACAACGGCTTGCTTTGTGCTGAGTTTATTATTCTGTTTGTCATCCATTGAAGCAGCCCTCCACTTACTATCATGACGCTGACCAAGGAATTATGTTCCCTGCGGGAAATAATCTGCCTCCAGGGACTATTTTACTGTGTTTGGCCGCGAGTTCCCGGGTTGTCATGACTGTAGATAATCGGTCGATTTCCTTGTGTGACCTCGTTGATGACCCCTCCAGGCTGGAATCCATTTTTCAAGTCCTGGCGGCGCATTGATATGCCGCAACTCTCTGCTTTCTGCTTTGCCGCCTGGATCTCGAACGGTATATGGGGATGTTCAAGGCGAACCGCCAGGCGTGCTTCACGCTGAAAGCGCTGTAGAGCGATTTCAGCAGTCGCAATAGATTTCGAGATAACCTTGATGGCTGCTCCCCATTCGATACTGGCCTGATAGGCGGGATGTACAGTTGCCATGCCCCTTATACTTAATTCTTCCCGGATTTCGTATGATCCTAATTTCGATCCAATCATATACTTCCCTTGCCATTCGAATCAACAACAAGTATCAGGAATGATATTTAAGCCTTATCACAAAAGGCTTGGGAAAATATTGCTAAGAGGGTGAATATAAACTGGACCCAGCGCGCATCTATGTCAATGGTTTTTCAAACGGTGGCGGCATGTCTTTTGTCCTGTCCGGCAGATTATCTGAACGCATCGCCGCAGTGAATCTCCCAGTATTATGTCGCGGTACCTATACAGTGCTTTGGATGAATCATTTGTCTCATCAGTTTCTTACTGCTTTTGTGATATTTCAAATGCCGCCCTTGCCATCAGCGGAATCATCCTCCCAAAGGCGGCAAACCGCTGATCCTGGGTCTGACCGCGATGGTAGCGGATGTAAATTTGGGCAATGATGACAGTGAGCCGGAATAACCCAAGCGCATGATAAAAGTTGATATTGTGCACGGACCGCCCGCTTTTCGATGCATATCGTTGCACCAATTCGTTTCTCGTCATAAAGCCGGCATGGATGGGCATCATCGCCATGGACCGGAAGTAAGGCGGGTCGGTTGGATCTGTCCAGTAGGAGAGCAACGCGCCGAGGTCGTTGAGCGGATCCCCCAAGGTACACATATCCCAATCAAAGATGGCAACCACCTTTCCGGGGTTGGATACATCGAACATGATGTTGTCCAACTTGTAATCATTGTGAACGAGGGAGTGAGCGGAGGTGGCAGGTTGGTTGGATTTCAGCCAGCGGTATGCCGCATCCATATCCGCAACCTCCTCTGTCTTTGCCGCATTGAAGCGTTGGTACCAGCCTTCTATCTGCCTTGCGATAAAACCATCCGGTTCACCCAGATCACCCAACCCCAGCGCGTGGTAATCCACAGCGTGAAATTCGGCGAGCGCATCCACCAAAGCCGCGCTCATGCGGCGGGAGGCATCGGGCATGGATGCAAATTTCTGCGGCATGGATTTGCGCACCACCACACCTTGTTTTCGCTCCATCACAAAAAAATCCGCATCGAGGACGGTTGGATCATCGCAGTAGAGAAAAGCCTGCGGGGCATAAGGAAAGGATTGGTGCAACACGGACAGCACCTTGTATTCGCGCGCCATATCGTGTGCAGACCTGGCCACCGGGCCCAGTGGTGGACGGCGCAATACATACTGATGTGTGCCAAAGTCAAGCAGGTATGTGAGATTGGCAGCCCCACCGCCAAACTGCCGAACGGACGGCGGATGTGTTGCGCCGGGGAGCCTTCCAGTAAGATACGCCGCCAGTTTTATCTCGTCGAACTGTTCGTCCGAACGGACCGGGATGGTATCTGCATAATGGTCGGTTGGCACTGGGTTTCCTCCGTCACTGATACTGTTTCAGAATTCTTTGTGCAACCGAACGTTTATGGACTTCATCCGGACCATCATAAATGCGTGCAGCGCGTTCATGGCGGAACCAAAAGGCAATCGGGGTCTCATCGGTCATGCCCAACGCACCATGTGTCTGTAAGGCACGATCCAGTACCCGTTGCAAGATCCCGGCCACATAGAACTTGATCAATCCGACCTCTTCACGAGAAGCGTATTGTCCCTTGGCGTCAATCTTCTGAGCTGCATCCAGCACCATCAGGCGGGCGGCATTGATCTCAGCCCGTGATTCAGCCACCCAATTTTGGACGGTCTGCTGCTCTGCGAGCGGATGTCCTGGAGCAACCTCACGACGAACAGCCTGTTGGCACATCAAATCGAAGGCGCGCTCACAGATACCGATCCATCTCATACAATGGTGGATGCGACCCGGACCGAGTCTTTCCTGGGCGATCATGAAACCGCTTCCCTCCGGTCCGAGGAGGTTTTTCTGCGGCACCCGAACATGATCATACGTGATCTCGCAGTGACTTGCCCAATCTGCACCACGTTCTCCCATGACCGATGTTTTGCGAACCATATGAAAACCGGGTGTATCCGTTGACACAATGATCTGGCTGGCGCGTTTGTATTTTTCTGCATGCGGGTCGGTGATCGCCATGACAATGGCAAATGCTGCGCCATCGGCACCTGTCGAGAACCATTTATTGCCTGTGATGATGTAGTCCCCTCCGTCCCTGACTGCGTTGGTGTTCAACCAGGTTGGGTTGGAACCTGGGTTTTCAGGCTCGGTCATCGAGAAACAGCTGCGAACCTCACCCGCCAAGAGCGGTCTGAGATATTTTTCCCTTTGTTCCGGTGTACCGTGTTCAATCAGGATTTCCATATTTCCGGCATCTGGAGCCTGACAATTCAAGGCGTAATGTCCCAACAAAGATCGCCCCAACACCTCGCTGACCATCCCGTGTTCAACCAGCGTCAGGCCCATGCCGCCATACGCACGCGGAATTTGAGGCAGCCAAAAGCCCAGCGATTTTGCAGTCTGCCGTTTGTCATTTAATAGCTTCATCAACTCTTCATATTTGTGATTGAGCAGCAAGGGCTCAAGGGGAATGATCTCCTTCTCGATGAACTCACGAATGGTGGCAAGTATCTTCTTTAGTTCGGGTGACGGTTCCATGTGTGACTCCGCACATTTTAGAATTCAAAGGACGTGCCTACCAACTGTCCCCCGTCAATGCTGAAGATTGAGCCTGTGACAAAACTGGAGGCTGGTGAAGCCAGGTACACAGCCAGCCCAGCGATCTCCTCTGGTTCTGCCATCCGCTTCTGTGGAATGGTTTTGAGGATCGCATCGTTGATCCTTGGATTTTGCCATAAGGCGGAGCTGAACTTCGTCCTGACAAAGCCGGGCGCGATCGCGTTAACCTGGATATTGAACTGCGCCAATTCCGCAGCCAGCACCTTGGTGAGCATCAGCACTGCCGCCTTGCTGACACTATATACACCCATCATCGGTTCCGGCTCAAGCCCGGCAACCGATGCCATATTGATGACCTTCCCGCCGCCTCTCGCTTTCATGCTCTCCACACAGGCTTTGACGACACGAAAATAACCTTTGACATTCACGTCCAGGATCTTATCCCAGTGGCTTTCTTCGGCAGTCAGGATGTGACCGAAATGCGGATTGGTCGCTGCGTTGTTGACAACAATATCAACACCACCATAGGCGGATATGGCTTTTTCCACCGCCGTCGAGACCGCGGCCGTGTCCCCCGTGTGGGCTGCGAATGCCAATGCCTCACCACCTGCTTCACGGATCCGCTGGGCGACACTGTCCAGATCGGTCTGCTTGCGGCTTGCCAGCACAACCCTGGCACCCGCCAGGGCATAAGCTGCCGCAATCGCCTCTCCAATTCCACGCGAAGCGCCTGTGATCAATGCCACCTTGCCGGACAGATCAAATTGCTGCTGATTATTCATGGCAGGATTTTCCTCTTCAGCTGTTTCAGTGAGATTTATTGATTGTAGCACCAGAACTGATGAACCCAGGCTGGTACAGAAAAAAATATCTGGAGATTAAGGCGACTGTACTCGGTGCAGCCTGAAAGTGATGTGCCAAATCACTTCGGGCAGGGATATGGTTTGGTTTGCCTTCGCAAAGCCTCACTCATGGTAGGAAACGACGAAAAGACCAATAGATCCTCCAATGACCATTGGCTATTCAAGCGTCCTTTGACCATACTCTCTCAACTGCTTCCGCCGCTCCTTGTAATCCGGTAGCAGATTTTCCACCAATTTCCAAAAGTGTTTCGAATGGTTGTGGTGCACTGTATGTGCAAGTTCATGAACAACCACATAATCGATCACATCCGGGGGTGTCAGGACCAACCGCCATGAAAAACTGAGCGTTCCACGCGTACTGCACGATCCCCAGCGGGTGCGGGCTGAGGTGATCCTGATCTTTTTATAATGGAGCTGATGCTTTTCCGCGAAGCATGCCACACGCGCCTCGATCACCCGCCTGGCTTGCCGGCGATACCAGTTTTGAAAAACCATTTCAGCATTCGCCAGCACGGATCCCGCCAGTTTGAAACCATGCTCCAGCACCAGATTCCTTTTTTGATCCTTGACGATCTCCAGCGGATGGGACTCCCCGAGATACAGGAAGCTTTCACCCGGCAGATACCGCTTCGGCTGCACCGGAACTGCAGCACGGATCTCCGCCTGTTTCCTCTCCACCCACCCGGCGTGTTTTTCCACGAATTGTAGAATGATCCTGTCGGAGGCTTTCAAGGGCGCGCGTACAGTGACCGAGCCGTCGCTTTCCACGATCAATGCGATGGTCCTGCGCTTGCTGCGAATGATCTGATTGACAATTACCGGCATGCCCATACCATGTATCCCAAAAATCAATACAGACAATTATATCTGTCGACCATCAAGATATGCCGTGGCAAAAGGACCATCCATGTTGCAAGCTGCATGATAAAATCCCATCCATGACCCACGCCGAACAAATTGCATCCCTTCTCAATGTCAAAGCCTCACAGGTGACCGCTGTCATCCAGCTGCTGGATGAAGACAACACCGTCCCGTTCATAGCCCGCTATCGCAAGGAAATGACTGGTTCCCTCGATGATGAACAGATCCGCATCATCGCCGATGAACTTATAAGACTGCGCGCACTGGATGCACGCCGCGCCTCCATCCTGGTTTCCATCGAGGAGCAGGGCAAGCTGACCGATGAACTGCGCGCAAGCATCACTGCCGCTCAGACCCTGACCGCCCTGGAAGACCTGTACGCGCCTTATAAAAAGAAACGCCGCACACGCGCCATGCTCGCCCGTGAAAGGGGGCTGGAACCGCTGGCCGAGTTGATCCTCTCGCAATCCACGGATGGCTCGCCCGAAGAACTGGCAAAGCAGTTCCTCAACGAGCAGGTCACAGATATTTCCGCAGCCCTGCAGGGTGCACGGGATATTGTGGCGGAAACGATCAGCGATAACGCCAACATCCGTGCGGCGGTGCGCGGGAAGGCGCTCAAGTTTGCAAGGTTTCGTGTGGTGAGGGTCAAGGATGCAGTGGATGAGAAGGGGGTATACCAGTCATATTACGAGTTTGAAACGCGCGTTGATCATCTGCAGCCCCATCAAACACTTGCCATCACGCGCGGTGAAAAGGAAGGCATCCTGCGTGTGCATGTGGACATTCCCGAACGCGACTGGCTGGATGCCATCCAGTCCGAATTTGAGCAGGATATCCTCTCACCCTTTGCCGATCAACTCGAGTTGGCGATGCGCGATTCGGCGGAACGGCTTCTGCTGCCAGCCATCGAGCGTGATGTCCGCCGCGAGAAAGGGGAAAGCGCCGACAACCATGCCATCCAGGTCTTTGCCAGCAACCTGCGTGCCCTTCTCAGCCAGCCGCCGCTTGCCAACCAGATCATCATGGGCATCGACCCGGGTTACCGCACCGGCTGCAAGGTGGCCGTTGTGGATGCCACCGGAAAACTGCTGGACACCGCCACCATTTATCCGCATGAACCGAAAAATGACTGGTCAGGCGCGATCAACACCTTGCAGGATATGATCAACCGCCATCATGTCACGCTCATCACCATTGGCAACGGCACCGCCTCGCGCGAAACAGAAAAGCTGTCAGCGGAGTTGACGCGCAATGCACCGCAGACCAAATATCTGATGGTGAATGAAGCGGGGGCTTCCGTGTACTCCGCCTCGGCGTTGGCGCGCCAGGAATTCCCCGAACTGGATGTCACGCTGCGCGGCGCGGTCTCCATCGCACGTCGTGCGCAGGATCCGCTGGCCGAACTGGTCAAGATCGATCCCAAGTCCATTGGTGTTGGGCTGTATCAGCACGATGTCGATCAGAGCGCACTTGTCCATGCCCTCGACGGTGTTGTGGAAAGTGTGGTCAACAAGGTGGGTGTGGATGTCAACACAGCCAGCCCGGCACTACTCACGCATATTGCAGGCATCGGCCCGAAACTTGCATCCAATATCGTCGCGCATCGTGATGCCAATGGACCGTTCAAATCGCGCGCTGCCCTCCGCAAGGTCAACGGGCTCGGTCCCAAAGCCTTTGAACAATCAGCTGGTTTCATGCGGATCCAAAACGGTACAGACCCATTGGACGCCTCTGCGATTCATCCCGAGTCCTACAAGATCGCGGAGACCATTCTCGTTCGTGCCGGACTTTCCCCTGATTCAACCCTCGATGAACGGTTGCCAGCGCTGGAGACTTTGACCGCAGGGACTTCACTTGAGGCATTGGCAGGCGAGTTGAACTGCGGTGTGCCCACCCTCAGGGATATTCTCGAACAACTCGTCCGTCCGAGTCGTGACCCCCGCAGTGATGCGCCCCCTCCACTATTGCGCTCCGATGTGCTCAAGGCCGAAGACCTTGTGACAGGCATGCAGCTCAAGGGTACCGTCCGCAACGTGGTGGATTTTGGCGCCTTCGTGGATATTGGTGTCAAGCAGGATGGTCTGCTGCACCGCTCACAGATCCCGAACGGCACAGTTCTCAAGGTGGGCGATATCCTTGACGTGGAAATCGTCAAGCTCGAACCCGAACGCGGGCGCATCGGGTTGGGGTGGATCCATTAAGGCAGATGTTTTATAACCTCCATTCTGCAGCAGATCGCGAACACCAGAACGAGCAATAGGGAAAACAGGCGGGAATCCTTCCGCCTGTTTGTACTTTTATTTCATCAGGGAGGTACGATACCCATCAGACAGGTGGCTCTTATCCATGCCGGTTTTCAGAAGATGATTCATGGCAGCCTCCCTACCCATGCTAGAATCTCAGTCGAAAATGCAAACAGATAACAGTCCTCAGGCTGAAGCAAGCCAGGTTCATATTGTCTCCGTCCACAGCCTGGTGGAATTTGTGATGCAGGCGGGTGATCTGACCTCTGGCGGGTTTCAAAAGCGTGATCGCGCCCAGGCAGGCACGCAAGGACATAAGCGGGTGCAGCGTTCCCGCCCCGAAGGCTATGAAACCGAAGTGGAGATCATCTGCCGTGTGGAAGATACCGATCTGCCTTTGGAGGTGCGAGGCCGCATCGATGGCGTATATGCCAATCAAGTTCCGGTGATCATCGAGGAGATCAAGACAACCACGCTGGGCCTAAATCTTGTGGGCGAGGAACACAACCCGCTGCATTGGGCACAGGCGCAGTGCTACGCTTATATGTACGCCCGGAAACAGAGTCTGAGTGAGATCAGCATTCACCTGACCTACTATCATTTGGACAGCCGTGAAGAAAAAACCTTCGAACGCCATTTTATGCTGTCTGAACTGGATGCTTTTTTTAGCGGACTTGTCACCACCTATCTGGATTGGTTTCGAAAAGTGTATGCCTGGGGTGCCAGGCGCGATCGGTCAATTCAACAGTTCGAATTCCCTTATAAGGAGTATCGTCCGGGCCAGCGCGATATGGCGGTGGCAGTCTACAAAGCCATCCGGGACAATGATCGCCTGTATGTCCAATCACCCACGGGGGTCGGGAAGACCATCGCAACCCTGTTCCCGGCGGTGAAAGCCCTGGGACAGGGACTGGCGAGTAAGATCTTTTACCTGACAGCCAAAACATCCGGGCGTCTTGTGGCGGAAAAGACGCTGGAGGATATGCGCCAGTCCGGTCTGCATCTAAAAAGTGTGACCCTGACCGCCAAGGAAAAGATCTGTTTCTGTCCTCCGGTTAATTGTGATCCTGAAATTTGTATGTTTGCCAGCGATTATTTTGGCAAGGTAAAAATGGCGCTGGAGGAAATCGAGCAACACCAGGCTTTTACCCGTCCGGTGGTTGAGGAGATCGGCCGCAAGTATGAGGTCTGTCCCTTTGAACTTTCACTGGACCTGGCTTTATGGGTCGATTGCATCATCTGTGATTACAACTACGCGTTTGACCCGCGTGTTTATCTTCACCGCTTCTTTGACTTTGTTGCTGAACCGTACATTTTCCTGGTCGATGAAGCGCACAACCTGCCGGACCGGGCCCGGTCGATGTATTCAGCTGAGCTGGATAAAAAGGCGGTACTGGATCTTCAGCGTACCCTGAAACCGCACTTGCCTGGACTTGCCAAAAAGCTGAGTGTGATCAATCAGATCCTGCTGGAAAAGCGCAAAGCCTGTCAGGTGGAAGAAAAAGATGCACTGGTTGAAAACGAGCCCCCCGAAGAACTGCTCAAAGCTGTCCGGGAGTTCAGCCAAAAGGCAGAAGACTGGCTGGTCTTGAATTCGCCAACCGAGTTCAGGCAGGATTTGTTGGAGTTTTATTTCTCCTGCAGTAATTATCTTCGTACTGCAGAATATTTCGACACGTTCTATGTCTCCTACTTTGAGCGCCAGGGTCAAAGCAATCTAAAAACAAAATTATTCTGCCTGGATCCGGCTCCCATGCTGGCCGCCCCGTTTGAACGCAGCCAGTCGACCATCTTTTTCTCGGCAACCCTGCTGCCGTTGGAGTACTTTATGAAGCTCCTGACCGGCGATGCCAGTCATCCCAGGCGGATCTTCCAATCGCCTTTTCCGGTGGAGAATGTCAGCCTGTTGATCCACAACGGCATAGCCACCAGGTATGCGAAGCGGTCCGATTCGTACGATGCGATTGCCTGTGCGGTCGAAACCATCTACAGCGCCCATGTGGGCAATTACCTGGTTTTCTTCCCATCTTATGCATACCTGGTTGAAGTACTTGAAATTCTCAAGGAAAGGTTGCCGGAAAGTCAGCTCCATGTTCAAACTAGAGGTATGACTGAAACAGAGCGCGAGTCCTTCCTGTCCCGGTTTTCAGAGAGCAATCAGGAAACACTGGTTGGTCTGGCTGTCATGGGTGGGGTCTTTGGGGAAGGGATCGATCTTGTGGGGGAACGCTTGATCGGCGCTGTGGTGATAGGGGCGGGGGTGCCGCAAGTGTGCCTGGAGAACGATCTAATCAAGGAGTATTTTGACGGTCAAAACACCAGCGGTTTTGCGTATGCCTACCAATATCCGGGTTTCAACCGGGTGCTGCAGGCGACCGGTCGGGTCATCCGAACGGAGTCAGACCGGGGGGTCATCCTATTGATCGATGAACGTTTTACCCATGCCCGTTATCGTAATTTGTTTCCCGCGCACTGGAGGGGATTTCAAGTTGTGCGGAGCACCAGCGAGATCAAGGATAAATTGACGGGCTTTTGGTCGCGAGAGTAAGGGGGGTGGTGCAGACGCATGCCTGAACAGGACAAGCAATGATAAACTCGCGGTCAGCCTTCCGTCTCCCCTAGAAAGCAGGAAATCGGGTGCAAAGAAACGCAACCGTCTGTCGGGAGGGGATCTTCAGAAGGAAGGATTAGAACATCATTTCCACTTCCCAAAATCAACCCATCCGTTCTTTCAAAGAACTCCTTTGAGCTGAGGTAAGTGAGTCCTGATTCGGAGCAGATCTCGAATTCGTCACATGGTCTTATAATCCATCCATGCCATCACTAAAACCTTACTTTCTTCTCGATCCAGAAGTTGTCTTTCTCAATCACGGTTCCTTTGGAGCAGCCCCGAAAACTGTTTTCGAAACATATCAAAAGTGGCAGTTACGGTTGGAGCGTCAGCCGGTCCAATTCCTGGGAAGGGAATTGGATGGACTGCTGCGCGAATCCCGTATTGTATTGGGTGAATTCCTAAACGCCGATCCGGATGATTTGGTCTATATTCCCAATGCGACCCACGGGGTGAATATCATTGCCCGTTCCCTAAACCTCAAGTCGGGAGACGAGATCCTGACTACCGATCATGAATATGGTGCATGTGACTTTACATGGGATTTTACCTGTGGGAAAACACAGGCCAGTTATCTTCACCAGCACATAGCTTTGCCGATTCAAACCGATGAAGAGATCGTTGATCAATTTTGGCAGGGCATCACACCGAAGACCAGAGCAATATATCTGAGTCATATCACGTCTCCGACTGCTCTGCGTCTTCCGGTTCAGAAGATCTGCCAACGCGCCAAAAGTGCAGGCATTTTGTCGATTGTTGATGCAGCGCACTCTCCGGGGCAAACCCCGCTTGACCTGCGGGAACTTGGTGCGGACATTGTTTTTGGAAATTGTCACAAATGGATGCTTGCCCCAAAGGGTTCTGCATTTATCTATGTCAAACGTGAGTCGCAAAATCTTGTTGAACCCCTGATCGTCAGTTGGGGGTATGGTACATCCCCTGAGTTTTCTTCAGGCTCCCGCTTTATAGATTTGCTGCAATGGACGGGAACCAAGGATCCTGCTGCGGCATTGACGGTTCCTGCTGCAATCCAGTTTATGAAAGAGCACGAATGGGATCGCGTACGAATCGAATGTCACGCCCTTCTCCGTGATGCAATTGGAAGAATTTGTGCTCTGACAGGTATGCCTTCGTTATACCCCCTTGATTCCGAGTTTTACAGCCAGATGGCTATCGCTCCATTGCCAACATCAAATCTCACGAAACTGAAAATTCGTTTGTACGATGAATACAGAGTGGAAGTGCCATTGATTCAATGGCAGAATCGACAATTTATACGGATATCCGTGCAGGGATACAATACACAGGAGGATATCAATACCTTATTGATGGCTTTGGAGAAATTGTTGCCTGAAGTTGCTGATTGACCTGACCCGAACCCTATACTGTCCAATGACAATCCGGGCTCCCAGTGTGAAACGTTGAGTGGTGGGGGACGCGTGACATGGCAGCATTTTTGTCGGCTCCCAAAGCGATTCGATTTCAGTCTGAAAACAACTGGGACGAAGTGCGTGACCCTTGCCATCAACTCGTCACCTGCGTCCAAAGCCGAATCAGCGACTTACCAGGACTTGCACCGCTTCATCCCAAACTGACAACTGGTACGCCCAATTAGGCGCCGCACCCCTACCAAAGGAGCGTTTGTATACCGATTACAGGGTGGAAATTCCATTGATCAAAAGGAATGGGAACAAGTTGATACGTATCTCCGTTCAGGGTATAACACAAAACGCGATGTGGATACTTTACTTCGCGCCTTGTCAAAATTGCTTTAGAAATAGTCAAATGAAATACAGACTTGTTACATTGTGCCTTCCTTTTTTCATGATCGTGTTATCAGCCTGCGCTTCTGCCGCCCCGACACAGATTCAAAGCACAGAACCGCCTGTCGCCGATTTCCATCCTCTCTCCACGCGGACAGGAGTCGCGGATGTGGATGCTATCCTTGCCGCGGTGGAGAGCGGCGATCCGCAACAGTTGCGCGATCTGATTCGTTTCACAACAGTCGGTTGCACAAAGACGGATGGGTTGGGAGGACCGCCTAAATGTCAGGATGATGAAGTGGAGGGGACCTTGGTGGAAGTCCTCCCGTTTTTAGGTTCTGAAGGGCATTTCCTTCGGAAGGCAGATATTATGAATTTCTCCGGTGTGAATGCAGTGGGTGTTTATGCTGTGTATAAAGTGTCAAATGCTGCCTTCTCAGAAGATGCCTACCCGGCAGGCGAGTACGCTGTCGTCTTCATAAGCCAGGAAAATCAGCCCGATATTGTTGTGCAGATTCGTGCAGGGATCGTTCGAATCGATTATTTGTTCCCGCCAATATCATTGGGCGATGTCGTTCAACGCGACTCAACGGAATTGATCCTTGCACCATAAGGAAGGAATAAATTGCATACCCACTGCGGAAATATACGCAATTTTTGGCAGGGTTCTATTCACCAATCGAGCAGATGCGATTAGAATATAGTCATGGCTGCCGATAAAGGCTATCTACTCATTGTCGAAGATGTACCGGACATCCTTGTCCTGCTCGTTGAGACCTTGAAATTCAAGGGCTATGATGTGGTGACAGCCACCAATGGTCTGGAGGCGTTGGATGTTATTGCCAATGGGCGTCCCGCCGTTGTCATTACCGATATTTTGATGCCAAAGATGGACGGCTTTAGCTTGGTGCATCAGATCCGGCTTGACCCGACAACCCGTAACATCCCGGTTGTTTTCCTGTCTGCCACCTATGTTGCCCCCGAAGACAAGGAGTTTGCGTTGACCATTGGTGTAACGCGATTCATTGAAAAGCCAGTGGATATGGAAGCCTTCTTCCCTATGATCGACGAGCTGCTTGCTCATGGCACGGAAGATACCAAGCCGTTGAACGAACTTCAATTTTATGAGGGCTACAAAAAACGGCTTGAGATCAAACTCAAGCACAAGATCACCCAGATCACCCGTGACCAGCACCTGCTGGAAACTCTGCCCGATTCACAGAAGCTGTCTATCAAGGCCAGCATGCAGACCGCCATACGCGAACGGGATGAGATCCAGAAACTATTGGATCGAATTCGGGAACAGATCGACAACTTGAAGATAGATAAATGAGTTTCCCGCCTTGAAAGTATTAAGCCGCCTAGTTTGGCGGCTTAGTTTTACTCATTGCATACGCCGCAATGCCGAAAGCAATCGCTACGTTGAACGATTTTTTCTCCCCGCGCATGGGGATGTAATGGATCGCATCACACAGGTCGAGCAGGTCGGGGTCCACGCCAGTCACTTCACTGCCTAAAATCACTACGGACTTCTGTACCTTGAATTCCCGGTCTGTGATTGGAATAGCCCGCGTATCCTCTTCCAGTGCCCAAACTTTCCACCCCTCCTTTTTCAATCCTTTGACGAGTTTGACCGCGTCCTTGTGCTGGGACCACGTGACCATTTCTTCCGCACCGAGCGATGTCCTGGTCACCGCTTCATTCTCCGGTGTGGGGCTGATGCCGCATAAATAGGCATGATCAAACCCGAAGCCATCTGCTGTGCGCAGGATCGAGCCGACATTCCACGCAGAGCGGATGTTGTCGAGGAGAACCGCGCGGCTGAGAATGTCTCCTGCTGCGATGGGGGAGTCGGGGCGATCAGGTTTGGGTTCACGGATCAGCTGTCGGTTATGAATGACGCGGGTCTCTCCCATGCAGACGGGACAACGCGTGCCGTGCGGGTGTCCCGTCATAAGCGGGTATCGCAATCCGCATGAGTCGCATTTTCTAATTTCATAATGGTCGGATGGCATGCGATAGATTATATAATACCTGTGACATACCATGCTACAATTTGAATATGCATCGCGTCGTTCCTGAATTGATCTTGGAAAATTATCGAGCTGGCAGGTTTGGTGGGGAATTCCCGGCGGTTGGCATGTTCCTCGACCTTTCAGGTTTTTCGATAATGACCGATACGCTCATGCAGCGCGGGCAGCACGGCGCAGAGGTGCTAGCTGGATTGATGCATAGCGTGTTCGACCCGTTGGTGAGGAATATTTTTGAACACGGCGGGCGCATTGTCAGTTTTGCGGGGGATGGCATCATGGCGTTGTTCCCCATCGAACAGGATAAGCAAAGGACGACTCTGCTAGCGCTCGGCGCAGCATGGGCGATTCAGAACCAGCTTACAAAAAATCCGCACCGTGATACGGTATACGGCAGGTTCACCTTTTCCATAAAGATCGGGTTGACGGTTGGATCGGTTGCATGGCGCATCCTTCGCTCGGCGGACGAAAAGCAGGCTACATATTACTTCCGGGGTACAGCGGTGGATGAGGCGGCAGATGCCGAACATTATGCCGGCGCCGGTGATATCGTGCTTACTGAAAGCATTAATAAACTTTGCGAGGCGGGTGTGCAAACGCTCCCGCACGGTGTCTTCCACCGGTTTGTGCGTTTTGAAGGCGAAATCCCAGATACCATCCTTTGCATGCTCCCGACAGTGGATGTGGAATCCTCCCGCATCTTCATGCCGGAGGATGTGATTGTCCACGACATTCGCGGCGAATTCCGTCAGATTGTCAATGTCTTCTTGAGCATCCCTGATCTGACCGACGAGAAACTTGAAGCATTCATGGATGTAGTCTTTGCGTTGCGGAAGCAGTATGGGGGATTGCTCACGCGCATTGATTTCGGCGACAAGGGTTGTAACATTTTGATGTTATGGGGAGCGCCGGTCGCTTATGAGAATGACATTGGTCGCGCACTGAATTTCCTGCTTGATCTAAATGATCGCATGGACTTCCCGATCACGGCTGGCGTGACCTATTACATTGCCCATGCCGGTTATCTTGGCAGTGAGATGTGCGAAGATTACACCTGCTATGGCTGGGGCGTAAATCTTGCCTCACGATTCATGATGAATGCAAAGACTGGTCAGGTCTGGGTGGATGAACGCGTGGCACGTCGGGTCTCGCAATCCTTTGAGATTGTCCATGTCGGTTCACAGCGGTTCAAGGGTTTTGCCGCGGAGCAGAAGGTCTATGAATTGCATGGTCGCAAACCGGTTATGGACGCGATCTATCAGGGCGAGATGGTTGGGAGGAAGAAAGAACTCGACCGGCTGGTGCAGTTTGTCGAGCCGTTGTGGCGGGGCGAGTTTGCCGGTCTGATTGGTGTTGCGGGGGATGCCGGTATCGGGAAGGGACGTCTCATCCATGCGTTCCATACATCAGAGACATTTGGCGAGCATAAGGCTTTATGGGCGATGTGTCAGGCAGACCAAATCCTGCGGCAATCCTTCAATCCCCTGCGGAGATGGCTGCATCGATACTTTGATTTTTTACCTGAACAAAAACCGGATGATCGGAAGTGCGTCTTTGACTCGAAACTGGATGACCTTCTCGCTTCCCTCCCGGACCCGGAACTAGCGCGTGAACTCAATCGTACACGTTCCATCTTGGGGGCTTTGGTCGATCTAGTTTGGGAGGATTCGCTTTATAGCCAACTGGATGCGGAAGGCAGGTACAACAACACCTTTCTGGCGCTGATCGCACTGGTGAAAGCAGAGAGCTTGCGCCAGCCATTGGTTTTGTTTGTGGATGACCTTCACTTTATCGATACGGATACAAATGAATTTCTGTCACAGCTCAAACGCTCTCTGTCCACCGGCTCTGATGCGTACCCGGTTGCCGTCATACTGGCGTATCGAAAAGAGGGAGTTGAGTTACGACCGGATGTTGATCTTGTCGATGCTGAGATTGAACTAACCGGGGTTTCATCTGACGACCTGTCCCATCTGGCAGAGATCGTTCTTGGTGGACCTGCATCCCCTGATTTGGTGGAGTTGACCATAACCCGCTCGGAAGGAAACCCGTATTTTGCTGAACAGATTATTCGCTACCTGCAGGAGGAAAACCTGTTGGAAATGAGTATTAGCGGTTGGAAACAAGTGCGACACGGGCGGTCTTCGGTCCTGCCTGGGGATATCAGCGCCTTGCTGGTCGCGCGTCTTGACCAGCTTGCACAGGATGTCAAGACGGTGGTGCAGACAGCCTCCGTACTTGGACGGGAATTTGAAGTGTCTGTCCTCGTGCAAATGCTTGGTCCTGATGAAGGGACGGAACATTACATCTCTGATGCAGAGAAGGCTGCCATCTGGCTTCCGCTTCCTGAGTTGCGCTATATCTTTCATCACGCGTTACTTCGAGATGCGGCATACTCCATGCAGATGCGTGCCCGCAGGCAGGAATTACATGTGCTCGCGCTGGATGCGTTGGAAACGATCCATGATGCAGAGAAGGAAAATCACTACGCAGAATTCGCATACCATGCCGAGAACGGAAACATGGTCGAAAAGGCGCAGCATTATTATATGCTGGCTGGCAGGGTGTCTGCAGATTTATATCAGAACAGCCAGGCGGTGGAATATTTAAACCGGGCGCTTGCCTATACTTCCTTTGATGACCTGATAATGCAATTCGACCTTGTTATGGAACGTGTTGAACTTTATTCACGAATGGGAAAACGTGACTTGCAATGGAAGGATTTGGTGTCACTTGAACAATGGGCTATGCAACTGCAGGATGAAGACCGTCTCATGAAGTTGTTTATGCTCCGCTCGGCATACCACTACTTTACCGGAAACTATCACAAGTCCATTGATGATGCCGCGAAGACAGAACACATTTCAAACGCATTGGCAAACTCAGAGCTGTTGCACTACACACAGGTGGTTTGGGCGACTTCCCTATTGCGTTTGGGGCGGATGGACGAAGCCATGCAGCGTGCCGAGGCTACTCTGGATCGGGTCCGTACCATGAGCACGCGAAGTGAAGAATGTAGGATACTGAATGTCATGGGCTTGATTGCCATGGAACAAAAAGAATCCTCGCCAGCCAGGGAGTATTTTGTGCAAGCGCTGGATATCGCACGTGAAGTAAAAAACCTGGATGTGGAGGCGAAAGCGCTTAACAACCTAGCCAATGCTGAGGGCGTTCTCAATGGAAACTATGTCCTTGCCCGTAAATACCACGAAGCATCATACAAGCTTTCACAGGAAATTGGAAATCGTTACGGAATGGGAAACGCCCTGGGAAATCTGGGTTATGTGGCTGGTATTCAAGGCGATTTTTCTGCCGCCCTTTCCTATCATGAGCAAGCCTTTCGAATTGCTCGTGAGATCGGCAACGTTTATGGCGAAATATATACTCTTATCAATATCAGTGCCATCGATGGCATCCAAAACAAGCCGATGTCTGCCCTGCGAAAGGCGGAGCAGGCGATAGAACTATCAAGAAAAGTGTCTGAGCGTTCCGGCGAGGCATGGGGATGGTTATATCAGGGACATGCCCACTTGTTACAGGATGAATTCGAGCAGGCAAAAGCCGCATACGAAGCGTCCCTATCCATTCGTGAGGAGTTGGATCAGCCCTCATTGTCCATGGAGCCTCTGGCTGGGTTGACGTCTATCGCTCTCAGGCAGAATGACCTTCAGTCAGCTTCACTCCCAGCCGAGAGAATCATCAAATTCCTGGAGTCCGGGATGACCCTCGACAATGTGGAGGAACCGATACGCGTATACTACACCTGTTATCAATACCTCGAGAAGAAAAACGACCCGCGCTCCATGAGGATCTTGCAGCAAGCAAAAATCCTGCTGGAGGGGCAGGTCTCAAATTTCAGCGATGAAGACGACCGTAAGCGTTATGTTGAAAACATCCCCTGGCGTCGCGCTGTATGGTACGCTGCGGAAGAATTGGAGGATAAATTAGGGTCCTGAGCCTACTGGCGGATCGCCAACATTCAATGAAAACTTTAGGTTTCCATTGCCAGCATCTTCGGTGGTTAATTCATGTACTTCGCCATCATACAAGGCAAATAGCCGTTTTCCGGGAGGTAGTTTTTTCAATTTGACTATATATGTCGCTTTTGCGTTTTTGCCTGTTGACTTGTTACGCACACCAAAACTGTTGAACCAGGTGATCGTGAAGCCTTGATACTGTGTTGGTTCCGGGATGTCCTTGCTATATGCTTCGTACTTGCTGTCAACTTCAATTTCGATCTCCGAGTCGTAATCACGTATCTTGTTGTTGCCCTTGATCTTGTATTTGGTTTTTGCCATTTCTTTCTCCTTCGAGCATGAAAGTGACTTTTCTAATTATATTACCTTTTGGGAGCTATGCGTTACATCATTTTCAATAAACCATATGGTGTGTTTTCCCAGTTCGCAGATGAGGGTACCAGACATCCGACCTTGAAGCAATACATTGACCTGCCCGATGTCTATGCAGCAGGGTGCCTCGATCGTGACAGCGAGGGGTTGTTGCTTACGGCTGATGACGGACTTATCAAACGCCTGACCGACTCCTGAACTCATATTAAATCCGACCTTCGGGACTGTCGTCAATGTCTGTCAGAACATAAACTATACTCGTTAAGCATAAGATTCGTCATTTGATACCAAAGTACTTCTGATGATCTGGCATAATTATGAGCGTCATACCGAAACCAGGCCAGAGGTGACTTTGCAATGAGGCACATTGAATTTACCGAAGAAGAAATCATGCAATTGGCGCACGGCAGCATCTACCACGAGCACTCGATTGTTCGACGGCGTATGCAGTCTCTATTGCTGAAATCTCAAGGGTTGCTCCATCAGGAAATTGACAAAATTTTGGGCATCAGTTCTTCGACGCTGCGCAGTTACTTTGACCTCTTTTTGGAAGGTCGTGTTGAAGCGCTCGAACGCTTGGGGTACAAGGGTAAGCGCAACTTGCTGATGAAGAAAGACGAGATTATTGTCAACCTGGAAGCCAATCCGCCAGCGACCTACAAGGAAGCCCAGGCCAAGATCCAAGTGGTCACTGGCTGAAACGATCCCTGCCCCAGGTGCGCGAGTTTCTAAAAAACCGGATTACGCGCCGCAAGGTGAAGAAAATTCCAGCCCGAGCGGACATCCAAGCACGAAAGCTTCAAAACAGAAACCCTTGAAACCCTGGTGGAGCAGGCTCAGCAGAAAAAGATACAACTTTTCTTCGTAGATGCGGCGCATTTCGTGTGAACGCCTTTCTTGGGTTACCTGTATTCGTTCGTCCTCCGCTTTATCAAAGCCGCCAGTGGACTCCAGCGTTTTAGTGTTTTGGGCGCTTTGAATGCTGTCACGAAAGAGTTGGTCGCGATTACCGAACATACCTACATCAATGCCGCCTCAGTCTGTGCATTGTTGGAAAAGGGACATGAGCAGTTTCGTGACTTGCCGATTGTGCTGATCATGGATAACGCCCGTTACCAACGGTGCAAGCTGGTCTTAGAAAAGGCACTCAGTCTGGGTATCCAGATCGTTTTCCTGCCGCCTTACTCGCCAAACTTGAACCTGATTGAACGGCTCTGGAAGTTTGTCAAAAAGAAAGCGTTGTACAACCAATACTACCCGAAATACGAGCAGTTCTGTTCAGCCATCTTGAATTGCTTGGAACTGACCGATAGCACTTACAAACAGGAACTGGAGACTCTGCTTGTCGCCAAGGTTCAGTCATTCGATAACGTCATTATTTAACCTTAACGAGTATAAAACCTGCGAAAAGAATATGGGTCGTACAATTGTATTAAATTTCGATCTTGCTTTTCGTAGTCCCAAGAGTTCACATGCGATATATTCTTTTTAACAAACCTTATGGGGTGCTTTCTCAATTCACCGATGAAGGTACCGGTCATCCAACACTCAAGCAATACATTGATGTACCAGGTGTTTATGCCGCAGGTCGCCTAGATCGAGACAGCGAGGGATTATTGGTGTTGACTGATGACGGTTCCCTGATCAAGCAATTGACCGATCCGAAGCATCATGTTGAGAAAACATACTGGGTTATGGTGGAAGGAGAGCCGACACCGGATATATTGACCCGGCTCGAGCGAGGGATTCAACTCAAAGACTATCGAACTCTCCCCGCCAAAGTCCGCCTCATCCCGGAACCGAAATTGCCTCCTCGATCCAAGCCTGTCACCCCACATGGACCAACTTCGTGGCTCGAGATCAAACTGCGAGAGGGGAAGAAGCGCCAGATCCGGCACATGACTGCGGCTGTTGGACTGCCAACTTTACGTCTCATCAGGGTTGCTATTGGGGGAATCAAGCTTGGAGACTTGCATCCCGGTATATGGCGTGATCTAACACAAAATGAGATCAAGTCGTTAAAACGCTAATAGCTGGCTGGGAATTACAGACAGGCAATCACGGAAGAATATCACCCCATTCTCGTTACAATCGCTCGTAGAGTATAGATTTATCCTTCTGTTATACTGTATGTGAAGAAATTCACAAACAAAGAGGATTTTATGAGCGAAGTACGTATTGATGCCCTCCTTCCGCAGGAGATGGCAACCAGGGTAGAGTACCTGGGCGTTCGTAAAGCGGAAATGCCCTTCCTGAAAATGTTCATGCTGGCTGTCCTTGCCGGCGCGTTCATTTCACTGGGGGCAATCTTTGCCACAACCGTAAGTGCCGGGAGCATGGCTGTAACTGCCTCTGGTGGGGAGGTGGCATTCACCACCGGCTTTCCTTATGGTTTCAACAGACTTTTAGTTGGTTTGGTGTTCTGTCTGGGACTTATCCTGGTCGTGGTGGGGGGTGCGGAACTCTTTACAGGCAACAATCTGATCGTGATGGCATGGGCAAACGGAAAAGTAAGGGGGCGCGACTTGCTGCGTAACTGGGTGATTGTTTACGCCGGGAATTTTGTCGGATCGATCGGTACGGTTATTTTGATGTTCTTTACAAAACAATATACCTTTGGGGCGAACTCGATCGGGATCTCAGCTTTGAAAACTGGAATCGCCAAGGTCGAGTTTTCTTTTCTGCAGGCTGTTGCATTGGGTATACTGTGTAATGCACTTGTATGTCTGGCGGTTTGGCTGACATTTAGCGCGCGCAGCACCATAGACAAGATCGCCGCAATCATCTTTCCAATCACAGCTTTTGTGGCGGCGGGTTTTGAGCACAGCGTTGCAAATATGTACTTTATTCCGTATGCGTTGTTCATCAAATATTTCGATCCAATGTACATATCCGCTGTTGGAGACAAGGTGGCGAATCTTGATAAATTGACATGGGGGGCGTTTATATTCAAAAATTTGATTCCGGTGACCATCGGGAATATCATTGGCGGAGCCGTTTTGGTTGCTGCCATCTATTGGGCGATCTTTTTGCGATCGGGAAATAAGAGTTAAATTGTAAAAGGAGCTTGAAATGAAAGCATATGTCTTGATCAAAATTCGGACGGGTGATGTAAAGGATGTAGTCCGGCAACTGAGGAAACTGGATGCCATCATCGAAGCCCACATGACTTTCGGTCCGTATGATGCGGTGGCTGTCCTCACCGCGCCGGATATTGGAGGGCTGGGTTCCATAATCGCCTCATCCATTCAGCCCATCCCCGGTGTTGAGCAAACCCTGACCTGCATAGCTGTGGACGTATAAGAAGAACCTCTCGCAAAACCAAGAGACAGCGGTTTCTACAACGGCTGTCTCTTGGTTTTGTTTCTTGTACCCGACTCCATCGCATGTCGGGGTGAGTTTTTTGTTTTCCGATACTGCTATGGCAGTCTGTATCGGAGGATGCGATTATTACCCGCGTCCGTTACCCAGACAAAGCCCAGTTGATCAACTGCCACTCCAGCCGCCAGACCGATCTCTTCCGGTCCATTCCCAAAATCGCCCCACGTTCGCACAAATTGACCTTCCGATGTGAATTCGACGATACGGTAGCCTTCCGGGTCTGTGATGAACACATTCTCATTTGCACCAACTGCGATGAATG
Source organism: uncultured Anaerolinea sp. (assembly GCA_964436455.1). Lineage (GTDB taxonomy): Bacteria > Chloroflexota > Anaerolineae > Anaerolineales > Villigracilaceae > Defluviilinea. The sequence continues at coordinate 34,665 of CAYTDB010000021.1, forward strand.
GCTTGTTGTCCAGCGATTGTCCGAACCAGCCATTGACATCCCATTGCAGGGCGGGGAAGTAGAACATACCATCATCGGACGGCATGAAGGCTTGAACACGTTGATTCCATGTGTCGGTTACATAGACTGTTCCGCTTGGGGCAACTGCAACGCCGACCGGTTCGTCAAATTGACCAGGGTCGAATCCGGCACTGCCGAACTCGGTGATGTAGTTCCCGTCCTTATCGAAAACCACAATGCGCTTGTTGCCGGTATCTGCAACCAGCACATTGCCATTGCCATCCACAGCAATGCCGCGTGGACCCCAGAACGAACTGGCTGATTCGGGGACACCCGGCAGTGGCTGACCATACTGTCCCCACATCTTGACCGGTGTTCCATTTTCTGTGAATTTCTGAATGCGATGGTTCCATGTGTCGGTCACATAAACTGAACCATCAGGTCCGACCGCAATGCCCCACGGTTCGTTGAACGTGCCGATGGAAGCCTCACCCGAAAATACATCAGCAAAAGAACCCCATTGGTGGAGCAGGCTTCCATCCGAGGCAATGTGCAGGATGCGCTGATTGCGCGAGTCGGCAACGTAGAAATCCGCGTTGAGACCGGGGGCGATCGCGCGCGGCGCATTCAACCCAAGCGGGTAGCGCTCGCTGCCAAAGATTTGATCTGCCGCCAGTGTGATCGTTCCCTGATCATAGGGGTTGCTCATGGCAACCGTTTCTGACGGTCCGACACCGTAATTCCAAATCTTGGATGCCACATCCTTGCGCACGAAAAGTTTCATCTGGTCCGCTGGCTGCCAGGTGGTCAGCGTCATGGATGAACTGCCGACCGCCTGTGCGTACTTTGTGTAATTGCGGTCGAACCAAATATCAAAAATGCCTTCGCGGATACCTGGGTTTGTGATGGCGTTCAGCACCCGTTCCTTGTTTAGATTAAAGTAATCCTGATTGGGCCACCACATGCGGATGTAATCGAACTCGTAGAATTCGTTTCCGAGTGCCGGGTAGATCTTGTCGAAGTTCTTTTGGTCAACCACGACCGCAACGGCCTCGCGCAGGGAGCGTGTTGGGCTGTCGAACGAACGCAATGCGGTGTAATCACGCAGATACCAGACGAAGGGCCAGGACACCCCGGTATCCGGCGCGCTGGCATCATATGCAACGATGGCGTTCAATCCGCCAGCCGTTCGTTCGGAGATCTCTTCAACCTGGGTCATTACTTCTTTTATGCCGGATGCGCCGTGGGCATAGACAAGATATTCTGTTGCATCGTCATAAAAGAGATAACTTGCCCGGAAGGAGGTGCGTCCCGTTTGGATGGCAAGCAACGCAAAGGTTGTCAACGCGGCAAGGCTGACGAATATTCCTTGACGCGGCAGCCTGGCAAGAACGATCATCCCCACACTGCATGCGAGGAGAGCAGTCAAGGCAGTGACAAGCCGGATGACCTCCGGGGCCACTCCCGCTCCAGCCTCCGGAACAGAAAGATAGGTCATCAGTGAAGCGCCATTGATGACGCTTGAGACGGTCGTGATCATCGCAAGCATGGCCAGCGAAACAATGCCAAGGCCGATCAGTTCTTCCTTCATCAAGTAGGCAAGCAATCCGCCCGAGAAGATCAGGGTCACGAATGGAAACAGAAATGCCGAGGTGGCCTGCAACTGGGCAAGCTCCGTACCCTGGAAGGGCGGCGTTTCACCAAACCAGGAACGAACCGCGTTGAACGCGGCAAGAACGAATATTGCAAGCACCATCAATGACAATGCTGTCCGCCACCACGGTTCTTCCGCGTTAAGTTTGTCTGCCAGTCCTTCGATGATCTGCCCGATGCCCCAGCCTGTCAGCAGGACCATGGGCCATGCCATGTGATACGTCAACCACGGCATGCGTTCCCCCGCAACCGTGAAAGCAACGATGCTTGTAATCACCCAAAAGACGAGCAGGCTGAAGAATGTTCCAAGATTGGACTCCCTGGCTTCAACCAGGTTCACCGCCTCAACCCTGATTTCCTCGTCCGACCCAACCTCAAGCTCCTGCACGTTCAACCCTGACGGGATGTCTGGCTGCCGTCCGAACAGTTTTTTCAAGCCCAAGCCAATCGCAACCAAGCTTCCGATGGCGGTCATGAATTCGTATATCGGTATTTGGATAAGCCAGTAATAATAAATTGGCTGGCTGCCACGCTCCACGCCCTGTTGCACCAGCCAGTAGCCCAGCGATCCCAGCAAACCGGTAAAGAAGCCGGGTGCGTTCGTGAAGACGGTTGTGTATAAAATGGTAAAGACACCCCAGAACAATGCCGCATACTTCCACCAGTCGCGGTCCCACAGCAAACCGATAAGTATCGAGATGGCAAAAAGGACCGCAACAAAGATGCCGATGATGGTCATGGCTCTTGTGTCGAGTGCTGCGACAGACGCGGCATCGGTTGGAACAATGACATTGAGCCTCGACTCCAGCCACTCGAGCGGGAAGGGCACAAGCATGGGAAGCACAAAGGTCATCAGCAACACGACAATGTCAAAGGAGCGTTCCTTAAGCAAGTTTGCCCATCCGTAACCGAGGATCAGGACCACCACCGCTCCTAGAAGCAGAAGGAAAGCAGCACCGAAAAGGATCGTTGTAACGGAGGCGGTTGTCGGGGCAGAGGGAAGCGCTATTCCGGTTGTTGGGTCGGCTGGTGCGGCGGTTTGTGTACTACTGAGAGGCCCTTCATGTCGGTTGATGTATCCAAATCCCGCTCCCACACCCGCAACCAAAACAACTGCCGCCAGCATGATGATGAAAACATTGTAAAGGTTGTCCCGGTTCTGCCACCTCTGGCTGGTCACGCGGACAATGAAATAGATTCCCAAAAAGATAAGGATCTGCGCGGTGTAGATGAAGGCGGTTTCCTTTGCAGTGAAGTGCAAAACGGTCGCGGCAGTGATAAAGTACAGGTACCTTTTCTCGCCCGAGTCGAGGTATCGCAGAACGGAATATAGGAGCAAAATGCCGGCGAACCCCGCAAATGACTCGTTGCGGACGTAACGTCCGTAGTACAGCATGTACGGCGATATGACCATCAATAAACCGGCAACGATCGCGCCCCATTTGCCGAGGTAACTGCGCCAATACCAAACCATCCAGACAGTTGCGATACTGAACAAAACCGATGGTATGCGCGCTGTAAAATCTGAAACCCCAAACAGGAAGTAACTCAAAGCCAGTGCATGGAATTGAAACGGACCATGCATCATGGGGGTGTGCTGGTAGCCCTGTCCTCGATATAACAGCCACGAGAAATAGGTGTGTAAACTTTCGTCATGACTCATGACGCGCGTGCCCAGATCGTAAAAACGCGTGACGATTGCCAGCAGGATGATGCCCGCGAATAAAGCGATCTCATTGCTGACCGCCGGAAGGGCGGGGTGGATGGGTCTTTGAAGCCAGGATGTTTTTTCGTTGTTCATAATGCTCTTTAGTAATGGGATTGGATTGACTTATCCATCATTATAAATGTTCTGACAAATTCATGTTTTAACTTGGCTTAATATTGACCCAGACTATCCCGGTGTAGTTGTACCCGACTCGAAAATGGGGGTGCTTGTAAAGGTTGGCGGGTAGGTTGTGCTGGTTGGGGTGGTTTCGCAAACGGGGATGACAATCTCTTGGATAGATGCCAAGGTCGTGCTCGTCAGGTTGTTGACAAGCAGGATTGCTTCCGCCTGCACGGAAAATCGCTTGGCGATTCCCTCCAGGGTGTCCCCATCTTGGAGGCGGTATATTATGTTCTGGCACTCATTCTGGGATGTATTCGTAACTGAATATTGTATTGACGGTGTTGGGATCAGCGGTAGCGTCCCTGACGGGTATGGTTGTGAAGTAACAGGCGGGACCATTGACTGCCACGCCATGAAAGTAAAAAGCATAAAGGCAACTCCGATCAGGGTTTTGCGCGTAGTCAATATGGCCGCAGTACTCCATCTAGAATTTGTTTTTCCATAAATGGCATCCAGGGGGAGGGGGAGGGATGTTTTGTCCCATTGTTTGTGCAAGGTTGTTTTCAGGATTGACACTATGCTTTCAAGTCTGATCGAGTAGGCGCGGCAGTCTTCACATTCGTTCAGATGTGCAACGAGCTTCGCTTGATTGCTTGGGCTCAGACCGCCATCTGCCTTGAATTGGATCAGCTTTTGTGCCTCTTCATGTGAAATCGACATTTGCATTATTCTCCGTACATAGACTCCAGCGCAACTCTTAACTTCTCGCGTGCATTGTGCAACCTTGAATGGATCGTCCCTTCTTTGATGGACATGACTTCGGCGATCTCCGAAACAGACAACTCGTGGAAATACCGCAAGATCAGGACTGTCCGATGGCGATCATCCAGCTTGTTAAGTTCATCCCAAACCAGCGCCTCCTTTTCCGTCCTGACCACCTCATCTTCAGGCGAAGGTCGCTTTTGCGATTCGATACGGAGGATGCCGCCGATGGATGATTTCAGTCGTTCCAAAACTTTGCGCTTGCGAAGGTGACTGCGGCTGAGGTTGAGTGCAATGGTATACAGCCAGGCTTTGAAAGAACTTTTCTCCTGATATGAACGCAGGGATTTCAATGCCGCGATGAATGTCTCTTGCGTGACCTCATACGCGTCTGCCTCGTTGCCCAGGACCGACAGGGCCAACCTGAATACACCAGCTTCATACTGGCGTACAAACACCTCGATCGCGGACTGGTTCCCAGCGATACATTCAGAGATGAGCCGCGCGTGTTCGGAGGTATCCATTCGGTCTATGAACTTAACGCTCACAGGATTGAATATCTTCACAAGATTAATGATCAATATTTGCGTGTAGGCAATTTATCGTAACCATTTTCAGCCCAAACCAATGTCTACACTAAAAAATACCAGTCCCTGCAAGCTGACCACACCCTGCCTGGATATCGATTCCCCGCCGCATACGGATCGTACATGGGACCCCAGCCTGCTCCAGCGTTTCTTTGAACTTGTTCGCACGCTGACGGTCTGTCGCTTCGCCATTGAAACCCTTGGTGGGGTTGAGGGGGATGGCATTGACATGGCACATCAGACCTTTGAGCCTGTGTGCGAGTTTTGTTGCTACTTCAGGAGTATCATTTACGCCGCTGATGAGCGCCCACTCAAACGTGACACGACGTCCGGTTTGTTCAACATAATATTTACAGGCTTCGATAAGTTCATCAATCTTGTAACGTCTGTTGACCGGCATGATGGCGAGACGTTCGGCATCGTCTACGGCGTGAAGCGAGATGGCAAGGTTGACCTGTCGCTTTTCCTCAGCGAAACGCCTAATTTGCGGCACCAGTCCCACGGTCGAGATGGTGAAGCGGCGGGCACCAAAGTTGTATCCGTCCTTATCGTTGAGACGGTCAATGGCAGCCATCGTGTTATCGTAGTTATGGAACGGTTCGCCCATTCCCATGAGCACGATGTTGGTGACTGATTCGTTCACATCCTTCAACATCCGTGCGTAGTACATGACCTGCGCCACGATCTCACCACTCGTGAGGTGACGCTTGAAACCAAGCTGACCGGTTGCGCAGAAGACACATCCCATTGCACAGCCAGCCTGCGTGGAGATACAGAGGGTGCGGCGATTTTTTGCGCCTCGCAAATTTTCGCTTCCCGGTGCAGGCGCAGTGATCTGAGGGTTATCCGCCGGGTCGCCGTACCGCATGAGTACAGCTTCGATCAGGTTGCCATCAGGCAATTCGAAGAGGGTTTTACGCGTGAAGCCATCGGAAGAGTCGAGATAGGTTTTTATCTTGAAATTCGAGAAGGTAAAGTACGCAACAAGTTTCTCGCGCAGAGACTTGGGCAAATTGGTCAACTGCTCAGGCGAACTATAAATGTGCTGATACAAGCCCTGCCAAACCTGTTGGGCGCGATACCTTGGCTCCCTCCATTCCACAAGCAGTTCCTCGAGAGCTGCAAGGTCAAGATCGTAAATTAATTGAGGCATGCTTATCCAATCAAGGATGCCAGATCATCCGCGATGATGTCAATTTTGGGCGTCCATTTTTCTGCTTCTTCGCGCTTCGATACGCCGCTAAGCACCAATGCGGTTGGGCATTCCACTGCCTTCCCGGCAGCGATATCCGTTTCGAGGCGGTCACCGACGACAAGAGTCTCTTCTTTAGTGGTGCCCAATTTTTCCAAGGCAAGTTCCATCAGGATCGGATAGGGCTTGCCCGCAACGATCGGATTGATCCCTGTTGCTGTGATAATGATCGAAAGCCATGCGCCCGACCCGGGGATCTCCCCGCGCGGGGTGGGAAAGGTCTTGTCCTCGTTGGTTGTATAAAATGGAACACCATTTCTCACAAGCAGGGCGGCTTCTGCGACCTTCTGGAAATTGATTTCGCGGTCGATGCCCATGACAAATACCTGCGCCTCAGTCGCGCGTTCGATGGGCAGGATCTCAAATCCTTTTTCCTCCAACGCTTTATGAACGCCGTTGCCGCCGATCATAAAGATCTTTGTTCCTGGCGGATATATTTTCGCAAGCAGGAAAGCCACACCCAGAGCGGAGGTCACTACTTGCGACGGCTCGATCTCCACGCCCAAGTCGTGCAGTTTTTGCTGGTATTCTTCGGGGGTTTTCGTGCCATTATTCGTTGCAAAGACGAAATTCAACCCGCGTTCGCGGATACGCCTGAACGTGGCGGGCAGGTCACCGATGGGTGCGTCCGACTTCCAGAGCACGCCGTCCATGTCAAGGATGAGGGCTTTGATGTGTGATGGGATCATTTTTCGAATTTTTCCACAAGGTACTTTAGTACAGGGCGGTCTATCCACGTTGCATCAGGAGCAGCCCGTTCTTCAAAATTTTCGTTTCCGATCATTTCATTGAAAGAGTCAACGAACTTTCGATTCTTTTTCAGGTAACCTTGTTGTGTCAGGATGGTTGTCAGGTGTGTCAGAACCCTGCCTTTGATCTGCAAGCGGTCGGCCTCCGGACTTTTCCCGAAATATAGATCGTGAAGTTCAAGCAGCTCACCCATTTTTGGCACTGGGTCTTCGTGGTCATCCACACGGTAATCGATCCAGCGGTCAACGAATCCGCCGTAGCCGCCCTTTGGCTTGACCACATAGATCGCTGCGGATTGACGTCCGCGTTTGTCACCACCGGCGCGATCACCGGCGAGCAACGCCTTATGGAGACGTTTCGGCAGGCTCCCTTTCGTCTTCAGGAAAGCCTGCTCCATCGCTGGGATAACACGTCCGCTTTTGAGAATGTTGCCCTGGATGGCATACCCGTCTCCAGAGACACCGGTTGCCCATTTGAAGCAACCAATTCCGGTAAACGTCGCTGAACCGCCTTTTGCATCCACCAGACCAACCTGACGAAGTTCCCTGTCCGGATCATCCTCCAACAATCGGGAAAGCGTTTCCTTTGCAGACAAACCTGTCCCCATCATCGCCAGCCCACGCGGACCGAATGACGTATTCGCAAATGACTGTGTCGCCACCGCGCCTGCCTCCGCCTGCGCCCACGGCACGACCGCACCCACCGCTGGAAACTTTGAAGCAACAGCCACACCCCACGATTGTTCTTCCAGGTCACATGCGACGATTGAAAAGGTCATGTCTGTTCCTTTCGTAGTGTGTGGATTATACCTTGTTGCCTGACCACAACATTTGTTCATGGCGAATACAACAAAAAAACCTGCCGAACACAGTCGGCAGGTTTCATCCAATAAACCGTCAAACTACTTTACAATTTTCTCTGATGCTTCCAGCACCTGGTCAACAAGACCATATTCCACAGCCTGTTTGGCTTCGAGGTAATAATCGCGGTCGCTGTCGCGTTCGATCACTTCGAGAGGCTGACCGGTGTGCTTCGCCATGATGCCAAGCAACAGGCTTTTCAAGCGCAGAATTTGCTTTGCCTGAATTTCAATGTCGGTTGCCTGTCCCTGTGCGCCGCCGAGAGGCTGATGCATGTGGATGGTCGCATTGGGCAGGGCGTAGCGTCTGCCTTTCGTGCCGGCAGTCAGCAACACGGTCCCGAAGGAAGCGGTGACACCGACAGCGACGGTGCTGATCGGGTTCGAGATCATCTGCATCGTGTCATAGATCGCAAGTCCCGCATAGATCTGTCCACCCGGTGAGTTGATGTACATGTAGATTTCCTTCTCGGGATCTTCGTGGTTCAGGTGCAGTAACTGTGCCACAATCACATTCGCCACCTGATCGTCGATGCCGGTGCCGAGAAAGATGATGCGTTCCTTCATCAACCGTGTAAATACGTCAATGGATCGCTCACCATAATTGGTGGACTCGATCACGTACGGGGTCACACTCTTGAAATTAGGGATCATTGTTGTCTCCTTTTATTCGGACAATCATACCCGTGCCATGTAGGAATTATGTTAACTCTTTGTTTCCTCTTCGGATGAACCTTCGCCGACACTCGGCACTTCACCTTCAGGGATACCTGCTTCAGCTGCTTCAACTTTTTCTTCTGCTGAAGCTTCTTCTGCTGTTGCGGTTGCATCGGACTCAGCCTGTGCAGCTTTCTCCGCTTCACGCTCCTCAGGCGACTTATACTCGCCAACCGCAATGGACTTTAACATTTCCAAAGCGTTGCGGGTCAGCACACGATTGGCTGATTCCATGGCGACTGCCTGGGCAAACTGCTGCTGTCCCTTTTTGCCGCCCTGGATCTTCTTCAGGTCCAGTCCCTGCATGACCAGCGAGTTCAAAGTGTTGTTGAACTCGGCATCCAAAGACTCGTTGCTGACTTCGAGTTTTTCCTTGCGGACGATCTCATCCAGGATGAGCGAACGTTCGAAGCGCTTCTTAGCAACAGGTTTTACTTCCTCTTCAATGAACTGCTCACGTGTCGTGTTGCGGACTTTGAAATAGGTGTCCAGATCCATGCCCTGCTGAGCGAGGCGGTTGCTCAGATCTTCAAGGACATGTTCGCCTTCATGGTCAAGGGAGTGTTGGTGATATTTGAAAGTTGCGCCCTCCTTGATCTTTTCGATCAAGTCCACGAAAAACTTGTCATCATACCCGGCTTTGGAGCGTGCCCCCACATCCTTTTTAACCGCTTCCTTTAGTTCATCGAGGGTTTCGCCAGCCCCGGTGCTCTTGGCAAGTTCATCATCGAGTTCGGGCACTGTCACACCGCGCACAGTTTTGACGGTGACTTCCATCTCAACTTCCTTGCCCTTGAGACCTTCCCCGTCCCAATCTTCGGGGAAGGTATATTTGATGGTCTTGCTTTCGCCGGGCTTCAAACCGACCAGCTCCTTCGCAAAACCGTTGTAGGGCCATTCGGTATCGCGTTCCTCCTTGCGGACGTAGGCAGCGAAGCCTTCGCGGTTCATCTCTGCTGTCTCGGATTTGACATCCATCAGGACGTAATCGCCCTCCTGCACTTCACGCTCGACGTTCTCGGTTGTTGCGTACATTTGGCGCATATCTTCCAGGGCTTTGTTCACATCCTCTTCGGAGGGTTCGGTCCACTCGTACGGCATGCGAATTGAGAGATAGTCACCCAGGTCCACTTCGGGGGCGAGCGGAACGCGGAAGGTGAGTTTCGGCGGCTCAAGCGAGTCGATTGATTCAAGCGATCCCGCCGCGCCAGGGTTGACATCCGCTTCCTTGAGGATGTTCGAGTACTCGGCATCCACGAGAAAGTCTATCGCCTGTTCGATGATCGCCTGCTCGCCATAATTCTGGACAATCAGGTGATAGGGAGCCTTACCCGGGCGAAAGCCTGCAATCTTGCCGCGTTCGGAGATCTTGCGTGCTGCGCGTTTTTTGTACTGCTCCATCTTTTCTGCATCAACTTCAACCACTAATTTGGCTTCGTGGTTCTCTTCGATTGTTTTTTCGATGTTCAATTTAATTCTCCGTGATATACCCTCCCCTGTGGGACGTGTGCCCGACAGGGGAGAGGGATGGGGTGAGGGCAAGGTGGGGACGGTGGGAGTCGAACCCACACGCCTTGCGGCACATGATCCTAAGTCATGCTCGTCTGCCAGTTCCGACACGTCCCCGCGATTGGTTTGCAACGTGGATATACTGCCTGTGGGCGGGCAAAATTATACTTTGAATTTGACGAAAATTGGTAAAGATTTCGCAAAATGAACAAGAGGAAATTATGATGCCCTATCCTTTGGTATAATCCCGCACTTGATACCTACCCTGGAGCCTTGCATTGAGCCGATTGATCAAAACAGATACCGCTGGGAAAGACCGCACCCGACTGACCAAATCCATTGTGCTGGCAGTTCGTGAACTTGCAAAACAAAAAGATGTGACGCCGGAAGCCAAAGACCTCGCCGCTTTCATCGTGATGGCTTTGCAAACCATCTCAGACGGCATTGACGAATCAGTAGCCGCGTGGGAGAAACGCGGATACTGGGTCAAAGCAGACCGCTTCCGCATGGAGTGGCTGTGGACTGGTCAATATGCCGACAAGATGAAGGTTGCGTTGTTCACCAATGATTGGGGGACGATTGCCATGCTCATGCCGCAGATCGCGATGAAACTGAACAAGATCCAGATCGCGGAGAATCACAGACTGGGCAAGCCGTGGGTGGGGATGTATAAGCGGATGATGGAGGAAGGGCTTTGAAATCATCCAACCTCCCAGGAATATGAAACCTTCGGGACGTTTTTGATTCTTACAGAGAATTATTTTTCGACCTTCTTGTAGTGGATTCGGAATCTCCACTTGATATCAGTTTTAATGTGTTTTTGAAGGTAGTCAATAGCATTCTTGCCGAAGATAAAACCGTAGGTGCGGATAATCTTATCCATTGATCCGTATTCCTGATCTGTATCAATATCTTCGTAGAGAAACCCGAGATCATTTACCAGCAGATGGTCCAGTTCTGTGTCGGTCTCGATCTCGTTGACTATGACGTTGGCCAATTCGCCGCCGTACCATCCAGGGGTGATGTTAATCATGACGACCAAACCCTGATCGATAATGATCCTGGTCGCTTCGCGGACAAAATCCCTGAAGCCATCTACAGGATAAATCGCAAGGGTAATGCCTGTGACCATATCCACAGAATTATCCGTCAATGGGATGTTTTTGGCATCGCCCTTTATGAACTCAACATGATCCAGCTTGCGGAGCCTCCGTTCGCGTTCAGCCAATTCCCTCATTGCGTCTTCCACCTCGACGCCGATCACTCTTTTTGCCATCTTGGCGAATTCAAAAGAGGACAGTCCAGACCCCGAGCCAATATCCGCCACAACCTTGCCATGGAAGTCCACACGCTTAAGCAACGCCTGAAGCAGGGGAGGTTTTTTCGGCACAGACGCAAATTCGTCATACACCTCGGGGTAGTCGGAATACAGAATGTCCCACCTGTTTTCAATGGTCAAGGGTTTTTGTTTCATGTTCGCTTCTTTGTCCTTGGAAATAAAAAATCTCCAGATCTTCGCTGGAGATTTTTTGATTGACTAGAATTGCGCAACTTCCTGCAGTTTCGTCAAGTGCAGTTCCGTGTTGTTGAGCAATTCGATCATGTTCTCGCGGATGTGTTTGTTTAGGAAGTGATGCTCAAGCGTGGAAAGAGGCAGGAAACGTGCGCCTGCCACCACATGGATGCAGTTCGATGCACCGCACAGGCAGATGAACGGCGCATCCATCTCCCATTCGGTGGCTGGATAGAAGAATGAAAGTTCCTCACCCTTCTCGATATCCTTACGGGCATAGACCAGTAAATGCTCGGTGTCGAGAATCACATTGGGATCACACGAATGGTTCAAGGCTGCCAGTTTGCCGACATTGGTATGTTTATCGCGGTCGATTTGAACGGTAAAACGATTCGGTTTGTTCACAACTTTTTCAGTTGGGATCTCGCATATCACCTCACCTTTTTTATATGCCTGTTTCGTGATCAAACTTCTAAATTTGTTTTCTGTTTTGATGGTGAGCGTTTCCATCGATGACATGACACTATTCCTTTCGTTGACAATTCGGTTGTTGCTGAAATCTGAAACAATAAGAAGATTGCTTCGTAACCGTCTTGCGGTTCCTCGCAATGACATTTACATCAGTATAACGATAATGAAATTAATTTCAAGTCTTTTGATGATGATTCGTAAAACTTTAAGATTGGTCACGAATCTTTTTTGCTTATGGTTTGATTGATATTTGCCAGCTTTAGCAACAACTTCGAATTGAAAAGCTGTTTTCTTAATCGTCCCCACGTATCCCATGCAGTGACCGCATCATCTTTTTGTGTTGCACGATCCTCGAACAATGATGAATGATACAGGTCAGTCAACAAGTGAGCATTTGCATGGATATTCTCTGCCAGTCGTTTGTAGCGTGTGCGCTTTTGTAGTCCGGCGAGGTTAAATGTAACCTTGCGCAGGAACTCGGAGGAAGTCTCTGCACGCGTCCATGCACCAGCCAGCGGACGCGCGGCACGATAGAACCTTTGATATACCCGGTCAATGGCGATTGCGGGAGCGAGCCTAAGGATCAGCCAGCGCTCAATGAGCGTGTAATAGATGATCGCAAGCGTAAGTATGACAATAAGTGGCGACGACCATAGCAAGATCCGCTCCACGCGGAAGCGCGTCAGCAATTCGGATGCGGTCTGGATGTTGTTGTTTTGTCCGGCAGGGAGTGGAGCGGCTTCTTCCCTCCGCTCGATCTCCGGCTGGGACCCGGTCGGCTCGAACTCGACCCAGCCGATCTCAGGAAAGTAGACCTCCGCCCATGAATGAGCGTTCATCTCACGAATAACGTATTGTGCGTTCGGTGCATCATAGGAACCCGAGGAATACCCGGAAACGAACCTTGCAGGCAGACCACTGGCGCGTGCCAGCACCACCATGCTGGTGGCGTAGTAATCACAATATCCTTTTTTCAGATCAAACAGGAAGAAGTCTGCCACATCGCGCCCGTCGGGAGGGGCAGGGACGTTCAGGTCATACGGATATTTTTCCCGCAGATAGACCTCTATGGCTCTGGCTTTGTCGTAGGGATTTGACAACCCATCCGTGATGTCATCTGCCAGGCTAAGCACGCGTTCGGGCACTGAGAGGGGGAGGGGCAGGTAGCGCAAACGAATGTCTTCGGGATAGTCGGTGGAGGAGGAACGCATGGCATAGAGAGACGGGATGGGAACGTACGTCTCTGCCTGATATGCCCCTGCATCAGTTGAGGCGGCGAATATGTCAGCCTGGAGCAGGGCTCCTTGATCAGCGAACAGGTCGGAGGGCGGTCTGACGCGCCAGTTCGCTGCAAAAGGTGTGTCCACGCTGAAAAGCATCCCGCTCCAGAAGAGTTTGCCTTCGGGTTCGATCATCTGCACATCCAGATGTACAAGGCGATATCCGTTCAGCAAGCCGGGAATGAGCGGTGTGTTTGCAGAGATATTCTGTTTTGTGACTGTGCTGGTCATCCAGCCTGTGCCAACGTAGCGGTCATAAACCACACTGCGCCAGTAATATCGCGGAGGCGAGGAGGGGAGTAACTGGCTCGCCATCGGCGGCAGTTCACCCGTGCTGATGGTCATCACGATCCGTTCGGAATTTGCATACCCTCCGCTCAACAGATACTCGCGCGGCAGGGACGCGCCCGGGGAGCTGGAAGATGCCCGAGGCGTGTCGGGCTCCTGAATGCCCAGCATTTCAGCGGCTTCATTGTTCCCCTGTCTTTCACGAACAAAATCAACAACCTCACGCCAGGAGATCGAAGGCGTGACAAATGCGAGTGAACCAATGGCTATGGTCAGGAAGATGACTGCCGTGCCACTGTCGACGCGAATACTGTCAGAATAATCGATGTGCTGTTTCAGCCATTGCAGCTTGTGGTTGCGATAATTCCAGACACCCATCAGAGCCACTAGAATGACCAGCATCACCCACAGGTTGTAAGTCCGATACTCACTGTACGATAGCACAAAAGAAAGCAACATCATTGCAGGTAATAAGGAAGCCACTGCATTCCGTCTGTGTGCAAACCAGCCCGTCCATGCCGAACAGAGCCACAGGATCAGCGCCCACACCATGTTGCGCACAAGTGCGTCGTTGATCGCAACGCTTTTGTTCGTACCGAGCATCCAGGTTTGCAGTCGGACCATCAAGGCGGCGGACGCATCAGTACTCGACTTCCATGTTTCGGCAAGAGCCGTTGTATCGATGGCTGTCTTCGATTGAATGGCTGGAATGATCAGTGGAAGGAGGGAGAATGTCTCATGAAGCAGAGTCAGCAATGGCTGGGTCAGACGCGCCCCCAGGATCCATATCAACGCGACGCCCAGCACAACACTTCCCGCCGACGCCTGTATCCCGTTCCATCGAATTTTTCCCAGCCCAAAACTGACCGCTGCCGAGGTGAAACACAGCAAGAAGAATCCGCCAGTGTTCGTGCTTTGAATGGATGAAGAGATTCCATATGTGAACGTGAGCAATGCAAGTGTGACAAGTATAAGCCCCAACACTTCAGCATTCATCAACCTGCGAAGGAGGCGCTCGATCATGAACCCAAGCCTCTCCAGTTTTCGGCAGGTTTGTTTACGGCAATCGCCCTGCCTGTGCCTGAAATGCGCCATTCCCATTCGCCTTCATGACCGGGTCGCGCCTGCGGCTTATCCAGTAGATCCTTTGGGATAATGTGACACGGCATGCCGAGCGATCCCAATACAGAAGAGATTGGTTTGGTGTTTACCTTCCCGCCAAATGAGTTGACATCCAACAGAAACACCGTCGGCAGTATGCCGCGCCACGTGAGCGGGATAAGAGACTGTATCCACTCTCCATTCGGGTTGGCCGTAATGACCAGTAAACTGCAGCGCCCTCCGAATGTTTTATCCGTCCTTTGCAGGTAGTCCTTGAGTTCCATGTCTGAAGGGGTAGCCACAGCCAGCGACTTCAGCAATGCACGCTGTTGAAACTCATTGCGTTGGGGAACGTGCCAGGCGGGTTCGCTTCCATTCACAGCCAAGCCAACGGGATGGTCTTCGTTCAATCCCTGTGCGATGAGCGACGAAGCCAGGATCACGCTGTTTTCCTCGGTTGAGTCCCAGCCTGCGCCAATCTGTGAGTCCTTGTGCAGGTCAAGCAATATCCACCAATCGCCTGCGTGCGTACCCTCCGCCTGCCGGACATGGAATTTCCCTCTGCGTGCGGTGGACTTCCAATGGACCAACTTCATCGGATCACCGGGCAGCATCTCGCGCGTGTGTGAGGCGTTGATGGTCTCCTCAAGAGAACGCGGATTGGTGCGTCCCTCGCCAGCCCACCCGCTGGTAAGAACGTTGAAGCGCGGCAGGGAAAGGATCGGCGGCATGACCGCCAAGGTGGATGATGTGGGGTCTTCCAGAGTCAATTGGTAAATGCCGAAAGGGTCGCCCGTCTCAAGTGTTGTTCCACCCAGTGTAAACACCCCGCGCCGCGTGCATTGGTTGAGTACCTTCCATTGCGAAGTACTTTTCCCGTCCACGCCGGTTGCAACGGAGGAATGATGATCGGGAAGCGTGGATTGGTCCTGGATGGTAATCCAGGTGGCTGGCAGCACGAATTTATTGGTCAATGTGAAACGTTCTTCGAGTCGATCTCCCACCTGCGCCCAGCCATAGCGCATCTCACGTTTGAATTGCAGTGATTTTGCCAGTCCGCGCACCCACCAGCGGCAGAACAACCATGTTCCTCCAAGGCCTATTAACAAAATGACCCATACGCGCGACGGATCAACGATCTGCATGACGAACGCAATAATTCCGATAAGGGGAAGTACTTTCGCATTCAGCCGCAATGTGGACTTCATGATTTGATTATATGCCAAATGACCTCCCCCGAAAGACCAGGAGGGTCTCTATCCATTCTTCTGATGTGTTTGAGTTTTGTATGCGCTACACTGGATACAAACCAGTTAATGATAAGATGAAAAAGGAGATGACATGTCGAACCCCCTTACTGATATTTCGGATGGACTGACTTCTGCCGTGGAAAAAGGCGGCGCGAGCACCATCCTTGTGGATGCACGCAAGCGTTACCCAGCCAGTGGTATTGCCTACGCAGAAGACCTTGTCCTGACAGCCGATCATGTTGTGACACGGGATGAAAACTTCAAAGTGACATTGCCGGACGGCAGGAGCCTCCATGCAACCGTCGCTGGACGTGATCCAGGTTCGGATATTGCCTTACTGCGCCTCCCGGAAAAAGTTTTGTCACCTGCAAAAACATCGGGGGATGTGAAAGTCGGTCAACTGGTCCTGGCGTTGGGACGACCAAACGATCAGGGTATTCAAGCCTCCTGGGGCATTGTCACATCCATCCACGGACCTGCCCGGACACATCACGGAGGGATGCTGGATGGATACATCCAAACCGAAACCACGCCCTATCCTGGTTTTTCCGGCGGGCCTCTCATTAACACCGAAGGAGAGGTTCTTGGGCTTAACACATCCGGGTTGACGCATGGTTCGTCATTGACCATTCCGGTCAAGTCGGCATGGCGAATTGCTGATGCACTTGCCAAACATGGATCGGTCAAACGCGGGTATTTGGGAGTCCGTACACAGCCGGTTGAGATTCCTGAGACTGCACGAAAATTCCTCAAGCGGGAACAAACACGCGGGCTGCTCGTGTTATGGCTTGAGGAGAACGGACCTGCACAGAGCGGCGGCTTGTTTGTCGGTGATTCGATCGTTGCTGTCGGAGGTCAACCTGTCAGCGACCCGGATGATCTTTTCTCTGCGCTTGGCTCCGACGCGGTTGGCAGGCCCATCCCGGTGGAAGTGCTGCGTGGCGGCAAACCTGAGACTCTCAAGGTAACGGTAGGTGAGCGGAAGTGATCCGTGTTCTGTTAGTCGTTTCATCCCCGGCAATGCGTGCTGGCTTGCGTGCCTTGCTTTCGTCAGATGCGACCATTAAAGTGGTGAACGATTCGTTGGAAAATGAAATTGAAGCAGACGTGATGATCACGTCCGCTTCGGCGGTTTCTTTGGAAGCGTTGGAATCGGCGGGGATTCTATTCTTGAGTGATGACCAGCTCGATGTTGATGAAATGAAGCGTGCGTATCGCGTGTGGGGCGTCCTGCCGACGGAGGCGTCCGCCGAGGAGTTGATCGCTGCAGTCCACGCGCTGTCACTGGGACTCATCGTTGGCACCCCGATGTTATTGTTCGAGTCAAACGAACCAGCTGAGCGCGGTCCGCTGACCGAGAGGGAATCCGAAGTATTGGGGTTACTGGCAGGGGGGATGGCAAACAAACAGATCGCGG
Source organism: uncultured Anaerolinea sp. (assembly GCA_964436455.1). Lineage (GTDB taxonomy): Bacteria > Chloroflexota > Anaerolineae > Anaerolineales > Villigracilaceae > Defluviilinea. The sequence goes on from CAYTDB010000021.1 coordinate 51,905, forward strand.
CAGCGCTGGGAATCAGCGAACATACCGTGAAATTTCATGTCTCTTCAATTTATACAAAACTGAATGTGACCAACCGGGCAGAAGCCGTGCGCGAAGGTCTGCGCGGCGGATGGATCGCGTTGTAATCTTGTTAGCTGGGGGAGGCTAGTCCATGCCCGCCGATGGGATGGGTTTCAAAACGCTCACCAAAGCTGTCGATCAACGGTCTGCCGCGTGAGATGGCTGCCTGCACGGTGGGCAATGACAAGGATTGTTGATGACTTTCCTGATCCACCCACACTTCTGTAACCCAGATCGCATCCGCATCGGCTGTGTCTTTTGCCACCACATAACTCAGACAGCCCGGCATCCTTGCGGCGCCTTCGATCAAAATTGAAATCAATGCATCCCTCTGCCCCGGGTTTGCCCTTATCTTCCCGATCAATCCATACATGATTTTCTCCTCGACTAAAACATCGCCAATTGACTCGCAGGCCGCCTGCCATCCAACAATAAAAAGGGGGCAGCGCGCGCCACAACGATTCCAAGTTTACGCAGGGACGTCAGATCGCGCAATCGCCCGATCCGCCTGGCGGACAGGATCGCCTCGGCTCCCTTCAAACCGATCCCTGGTACGCGCAGCAAATCACGTTTCTCAGCCCGGTTAATTTCCAATGGACGCTCTGTCAGGTTCGTCTGTGCCCAGGCAAGTTTCGGATCGGTGGGGAGGGGGAGGTTACCATCCTGTGTAAACGGCATTTCTTCCAGATCGAAACCATAATCCCGTAACAGGAACGACGCCTGATACAAGCGATGCTCGCGCAGCGGATCGACCGCAGTTTTGTTTTCCATCGGCGTGTCATGGATGGGATGGAAGGCAGAGAAGTAGGCGCGTTTGAGCCGTACGTTCTTCGTCAGCCAATTGGTGGTGGTGAGCAATTCCAAATCACTTTCATCCGCGCCACCCGCCACGAACTGAGTCACTGTGGAGGGATGTCGTCCGTTCCAGAATTTGTAGGCAGGTTGTGTGCGACGGATCTCCTCGACCCACTTCAAAGGCTGCAATAACTCTTCCAAAAATGTTTTATGTGGCGCAAGCCGTGCCAGACGTTCGGTGTTCGGCGCCTCCAAATTGACCGAGACCCGGTCGGCAAGCTGCATGGAGCGCTCGACCTGTCCGCGTTCGGCGCCGGGCATGATCTTGAGATGCATGTACCCGCGGTAGCCAAGTCGCTTGCGGAGGATCTCAGCCGTATCAATGATCTTGTTCTGTGTGTTGGCTCCACCCGCCGCGATGCCCGAACTGAGGAAAATCCCCTCAGCGGCGCCTGCCTGATGCAGCTTCATGAACAACTCTGCAAACTCCTGCGGCTTGAACGTGGCGCGGCGGAAATCCCTGCCTGCACGGAAGGGACAGTAGAAACAATTCCGTTCACAAGCCGACGAGAGCAGGGTTTTCAACAACAGGATCTGCTTGCCATTGGGGAGTTGCGCCGGGTGGACGAAGGCGGCATCCTTTTCCTTTGGGGAAAAACAGACTGGATTGGTCTCGATACGCCCCTCGTTACCACTTGGGACTACTCGACCAATGGGTGTTCTTGACTCCTCCGCGTGTTCCAACTCCATCTGACTGGAAAGCATCTTGAGCGTGCCGATCGCGTCCATGTCTTGATTATAGAACACTAGTTCTAAATTCACAAGGGAATCATTAATTGTGGAACAATGTCACTATGAGGTTTCGCCTCGGGGGAATATACTGTTGAAGAAGTTGTCACTAGTATCGGGAGAAATGCATGATGCCAACAATCTTACTTTCTTTGGCTTTGTTTAACCTCTTATTTGTGGGCGGATTTGGTCTGGTATCGCTTGGGGAAGGGGAGCGGCGTGCCGCCACACTGTCGTTCCTTTTTGCGCTGTTCGGGTCGGGGGGTCTCACGATTGCCGCGCTCCTGGGTGAATCATTCCAGGCTGCCTTCCTGCTGACAATTACCGGGGCGGGAATCATTTTGTTGATGCTATTCATACTGCCCATCGGACGTGTCCAACGCTTACGGGACAAACCTGCCAAACGCTTTGATGAACGCGACATCATGTTTGCACGTGCCCGTCTGCAGCCGGGGAGTGAGAACTACAGGGCTTATTACGCCATGCGCCCGGAAAATGAAGCCAAGGATGATCTGTTCCGTTCCCAACCCGGCTTACTCTCCGCTGATGCGAAACTTTCCGACCCCATGCTGTTTGCTATACCTGAAGCGAGCTTTACCCTGACAGAGGCAATGCAAAGCATGGTCGAAGGGGGACCCGCAAAGGATAAAGTGCCCCTGCCGGATAACCCAAAGCGGACGGAGCAGGTAAAGTCTCTGGCGCGCTATTTCGGTGCGTTGGATGTCGGCATTACAGAATTAAGACCGGAGCACGTCTACTCGAATGTCGGGCGCGGACCGGGGGAGTGGGGCGCGCCTTTGGAAGTCGAACACAGGTATGCGATTGCTTTCACCGTGGAGATGGACCATGAGATCATGGGGGCTGCACCCAATGCCCCCGTGGTGGCTGAATCAGCCCGACAGTATGTGGAGGCGGGCAGGGTGGCTGTCCAACTGGCGCATGTCTTGCGGACATGGGGCTATCCAGCGCGTGCCCACATGGATGGCAACTATCGCCTCATTTGCCCATTGGTGGCGCGTGATGCAGGTCTGGGCGAGATCGGACGCATGGGACTGTTGATGACGCCGCGCATGGGTCCGCGCGTGCGAATCGCGGTTGTGACCACAGATCTGGAGCTCGTCCCCGATCTGGATAAGCCGGACGCGAGCGTGGTCGATTTTTGCATCCAATGTGGGAAATGTGCCGACAATTGCCCGCCCAAAGCCATCCCGTTCGATGACCGGATTGAGGTGGACGGCGCGCTGCGTTGGAAAATTGACTCTGACAAATGCTTCCGTTATTGGACCGCCATCGGCACAGATTGCGGACGCTGCATGGCAGTTTGCCCATATTCGCACCCGGACATGCTCCACCATAACCTGATCCGCTGGGGCAATCAACGCTCCGGGGCATTTCGGCGCGGCGCCCTGTGGCTGGACGATCTGTTCTACGGAAAGCGACCCGTACGCCGGGAGCCGCCTGATTGGATGCGGTATGACTGACTGGCACTACGGTAATTTTCCTGATGAGATGAACTCAAAGATATGAAAAATTCCTGGATTCTTTTATCAGGCAATTGTCACTTGCCATTCGGGGGAACATTCCCTGCAATAGGAATAACCCCACATTGAGCTGGGGAGAGGTGGCTGGTGTTGTTGAAAATGGGTGCAGGATGGCAAATGCTTACCTTACCGCAAAACAAATCGGCTACTCCCAGGTTTTGAAAGCATTGTTTGATCTCGCACCACAACTTGGCTTGCCTGAAGGTCTCGAAGATTGGGAGGGTTTGGCATGCCGCACTATCAAGAGTTGGGGAATGTGCTCAAGAAGTACATGAGCGGCGTGAAGAACCCCGATCTTTCCAAGCTGCCTAAAGAGATCGCTGAGATTGTGCAGAAGGCAATTGAGGCAGGCTAGCACGGTGGGGTGGGGAGGTGGTAATTACCATGTCATACTGAACGAAGTGATGCGTCTCTGCTGGTGTCTGAGACCCTTCTGTTGCGGAAAATGTTCCCTTAGGGTGACATGAAGTGTATATCGAGAAAGCTACAGTAGGGGAGGTCTTTTTCCTTGACAGAAGAGCCAAATCCTTTTATACTATTTATGCTTTCGATAAGTATTATTAGCGAAAGCATTGACAATTCAGGTGGAATCAATATAATGAGGGTCATGGATAACGTTTCTGAAGATTGTTTGACCATTTCCAACCTGATGGACAGATTTTTGAAGACTGTGGAACGCTCACGCAGCAAGCACACCATGCTTTCGTATAAGAATGCCCTGCAGATCTTCCGCGAAACGCTCAGGAAAAGATCGCTTGATCCCAATACCACCCCCATTCAAAAACTCACAGAAGAGCCATTCGCAAAATTCGTGGAAAATCTCAACGCCTACGCCCCTGCCACGGAACAATTGTACCTGCAGGCTGTCAAAGGCTTCTACCTATTTGTGGACGGGGAAAGATTGATCGATGTCAGCCAGTCCCGCCTGACGGTGCTTATACGACAGCGTGCAAGGCGCCCCGGAGCCCGCATTCCATTGTTTCCAACTGAGGCCATCAGGACACTTCTAGACAAGTTACGGAATGTTGAAAATTTGATGGTTCCTGAAAAGGATGAAAATGAAGACAGCATTAATCTACGCGCATATCGTGATAGGGCATTTTTGCTCACACTTGCCGATACCGGGTTTCGTGTCCATGAAGCCTGTAACCTACGACGTGGTGACATCGATTGGAATGAAGGTCGGGCAATCATCATTGGAAAGGGCAACAAACAAGCCGTGGTTCGTTTTACCATGCGCTCGATGCAAGCCATCAAGGATTATTTATCACTGCGTGCACCATTGGATGGAAACTCGGGGCGGCAACTAAGTTCCTTGCCCCTCTTCGCCCGCCACGACAAAGGCGCCGGAAAAAAGGTCAAGCCGATTACACCCACAACCGGGCGAAACATCGTGAAAGAACGTGTGGAACAATTGCTGGGAAACGATATGGTGGGTCGGATCACACCGCATTCCTTTCGACATTATTTCGTTACCTCCGTTTTACGTGGGACAGGCAATCTGCGATACGCACAGGAGCTTGCCCGTCATAAGAATATAGAGACCACAAAACTATATACACACCTATCCAATGAAGAATTGGATAAAGCCTTCTATGACGTTTTTGAGAGGGATTCAGACTGGGAGAAGAAATAATCGAGTTGAGTTTTCGTGATTTCTATGAGCAAAATTATGATGATGAAGGGTGCTGCTTGTACGTAATGAAGAACGGACTGGGCGATATATTATACATAGGCATTTCCACCAATCACGTCTGGGTGCGTTGGTTCGGTGGAAGAGGTCATCTACCTTGGTCGGGAACCATGCTTTACGGCAACTCAATCATCGGAGAGAAGATCGCCAGTCACTTTCCCGAATCCTGGGATTGGAAGATCCAATTATGAATATTGGAGGATTGCAAGGAATTCTGTTACCAAGACCTTCCCGACTACGACTTCGGGTTTGCTGTAAGGGCTGTGGAAGCGCGTATGATCAAGATACTGTCTCCGGCTCTGAACAGTCACATGAATCAAAATCCAGGAAAGGATACGACACCAATTAGTGAAAAAGAGTTGAGGCGGGAGAGGGAAATAACCAAAGCCTATGACGAAATATTCAACAAGAAGAAGTGACATTCCCTGCTCTCCGAAGTATTACATCCACTGTCCGATGATGAACTACACAAGGGGTATTATGAAATTTTCGAGAGGAAATGATGAAAATAATGATAGTTTGGAAAAAAGATCAACCCTATTTCACTTCAGATGATAAAAACAGAAATTAATCTCACACTGGAAACGAGAGGCAGTTTTGACATCGTTGAATATGTCGTGTCAAACAAAGAAAGTGATGCATATTTCTCATTCATTGTGTGCTGGATAGAGAAATATCGACCAACTCCGCCAGGCATTTCTCGCCTGATCCACTGAAACGAAAACGACCACTCCCCTACCCTTCTGTCTCATCCCGCCACAATTCCCGCAACCGATGCGCCGCCAACTTTGGTCGGCGGTCGCGTGTGAAGACTCCCTTGTGGTTCAACGAACCTGCCCGGGTAACTCCCTGCGATGTCCTGAAATCGCATAAATTCCAGATATGCTCGCCGATCACGTACGGCTTCGTGCGAAAGAGTTCGATGTAGCGCGTGATCAACTCCGCCTGATATTCCTCGCTGAACATCTCCGGCGGCTGGGCATGATGACCGGGCAATGCTTCCGCACCAAATTCTGTCATCACGATCGGCTTGCGGAACTTCTCGTACAGCGCATCCAATTCGGATGAGAGCAATGCGATGCCTTCGTCAATTCTTCCGGGTTGCGAATACCAACCCATGTAACGGTTCAGGCACACCAGATCACAAAATTCAAAAGCTTCCTCATCCGCACCTAGAAAGCTGACCAGAGTCACAGGTCGGGTTGGATCGAGCGTTTTTGCATTCAGATAAAGATCTTCAAAAAACGGACTCGCATGAGGCGGTGCGGAATGCGGCTCGTTCGCCAGACTCCACATGATGACACTAGGATGGTTCTTGTCGCGCTCGATCATCTCACGTGTATATTGTCCACAAAGCTCGCGGCGCTTTTGCAATCCATCTTCACGAAAATACAGACCGACAGCTGGAGTTTCATCAATGACCAAAAAGCCGAGCTGGTCTGCCAGGTCGAGCATCTGTTCGGAATACGGGTAATGCGTGGTGCGGAAGGAATTCGCGCCCGTCCATTTCATCAAGGCATAATCCTTGACGATCAACGCCGGCAGGTATCCGCGCCCCACCACCGGGAAATCCTCATGGCGACCAAAGCCTTTGAGATACACAGGCTTCCCGTTCAGAAGCAATTGACTTCCCTCCACCCTGATCGTGCGGATGCCAATTCTCAAGGCATATGAATCAATCACCTGCCCATTTTGTATCAACTCAACGATCAGTTCGTATAAATTCGGATTCTCTGGAGACCATACGGCGACCTCCGTCACTTCAAGATCCACTTCAGCAATGCCATGAGAGACCCTGGCGCCAAGTGTTGCTCCATATCCATGCCCGTTGAGATTGAAACGCATATTCGCTGCAGGCTCAGCCTCACATTCGGCTCTCACATGCACCTGACCATGCGTTCCCTCAAATCCGGTCTGAACCCTCACATCCTTCAAATGATCGATTGACGTGGCATATAACAACACCGGGCGGTGGATGCCGCAATACGGGAAAAAGTCAAATTGTGCCTGCGGGTAGTTCCCGGCATGACTGCCGAAGAAATCCTCATCCCTGCCGGTCACATTCCCCGGAGGCACACGGTCGAACGCCAGCCTGCCGTCCACGCGGACGACCAGTCGATTTCCTGTTGGGTGAACAGATGAAGTCACTTCAAATTCAAATGGCAGATGTCCACCTTCGTGCTGACCAAGATACTGACCGTTGAGCCAGACGTCGGCGATGGTATTGACCGAGCCGAAGCGCAGGATGATCCGCTTCCCATCCCATCCCCACGGCAGGTTGAATTCCGTTTGATACCAGGCAGGTCCGAGAAAATCGCGCCCATCTTCAAATTGCTCGTTCCAACTGGCTGGCACCGCGATCGGACGCCCATCCGAAAATCCATCTTGCCAGCCACTCCCCTGCCCCACTTCCTGCGGGTCGAAACGGAAATCCCAAAAGTCCGCAAGTTGCTGAGCCTGACGATGTGAATTGGATTGAGGATACAGCATGTTTATTCCTTATGGTTGATATGGGGGTAGTGTCGCAAGGTCTTCCGATGTTGCCGGGTAAAAGCGGATCGCCTGACCTCCGCCCGGGGCAAGAATCAACTTCAAATCCACGTTTGAATCTAGGAGAACACGGGTGATATCCAATCCGTAGGGATTCGTCTTCCAGTCTGCATCCGTTTTGTCTGAATAGATCTCGGCGGTATAGATCACGCCGGGAGTCAGGAAATCCAAGGAGGCTCCGAGTTCACGCGGGTTTTCATCCGTGATGGAACCCAGGAACCATTCATCCCCATCTCGTTCCTGCCGGACTGATGTGATGTAGTCTCCGATTTGGGCATTTACCACGAGTGTTTCATTCCAGTCAGCCGGCACATCAATGATGAACTGAAAGGCGGGGTTGCCCTCATAATTCTCGATCAAATCCGCCGCCATTTGAAGCGGACTGTAGATCACCACATACAGTGCCAGTTCCTTTGCAAGCGTATGGTTGACCTGATTGCCCGGACGATATTGGTCGAAGGTCAGATCCAATATTCCGGGAGTATAGTCCATCGGTCCAGCCAACAGGCGCGTGAATGGCAGGATGGTCACATGATCCGGGGGATTGCCTCCCTCCCCGCCCCAGGCATTGTATTCCTGCCCGCGTGCGCCTTCACGGGTCATAAAATTGGGATAGGTACGCCGCAGACCGGTATCCTTGATCGGTTCATGCGCATCGATCATGATGCCGTAACGAGCGGCTGTTTCAATAACTTTCTGGTAATGCTCGACCATGTACTGCCCGTGGTGCCATTCATAGCCGACCAGGATTCCCTGTGCATCGTAGCGCTTGATCCCCTGGCCGTAGCCAACATACCCGGTCTTGACCGTGTTGATTCCCAGGCTTTGATACAACGCGAACGCCTCCTCCATCTGCGACTCGTAGTTGGTCACTGCCGCACCTGTTTCGTGGTGACCGACGATTTTGACTCCGCGGGAATTTGCGTAAACCGCCAGACCCTGCAAATCAAAATCAGGATAAGGAGTTGTGAAGCTGAACCTATCACCGCCTGCCACCCAGTCGCCGTCCCAACCCTCGTTCCATCCCTCCACCAGCACACCATCAAAGCCATATTTCGCCGCGAAGTCGAGATACGCTTTTGTGTTTTTGGTGGTCGCACCATGATTGGGTCCGCTGCCCCATGTCCATTTGCCCAGGTGCATGCCCCACCAGATGCCGATATATTTTTGCGGATATATCCAGGAAACATCACCCAGCTTGTTAGGATCATTGAGATTCAAGATGAGATGGGAAGTGATCAAGTCCCCGGGGTTTTTAGCGATCTGTATCGTGCGCCACGGCGTCTTTAGCGGCGTTTGTCCCTTGACGGACACGCCGTCAGACCAGGGAAAAAGCCTGGTACGCAGAACCAGGTTTTCGTCCGCTTGAAGCGCCATGGAGGAATAATCGACCAAAGCCGCCTCGTGCATGCTCAAGTAGAGTCCGGTGTCAGTCTGCATGGTCAGCGGTGTGTGGACTCCATCCCTGGCACTGATCGACATCCGGCTTATGGACGTGTTTTTATATAAATACTCATAGCGGTTGTCCTGAAAGGCGGGGATCCACCAAGCGGAGTGATCGCCTGCCAGGGAAAATTCCGTTTCCTCCTTCATGATCTGAAAGGTGCCGAGATATGGCTGTTCGGGGAGTTCGTAACGAAAGCCGATGCCGTCATCAAAGGCACGGAAAGCCAGGATCATCTTTCGAGGCCTGACACTCTTTTCGGATAGCTCCACCCGCAGTTCGTTGTGATGATCACGGATATCCTTGACCTCCCCCCAGGGTTGCGTCCAGGTTTCATCCACGGATGCCTGTCCCGAAGAAACGATGACCAAATTCGCATCCAATGGTGCATCCACCAGAAAGGTAAATCCCAGCTTGGATGGGAGGATCACATCCGTGCCTTCGCGTTGGACGGCATAGTAAGGCACGCCCTCGACCAGGCCGAACAGAATGGTGATCCTTCCGTCAGGAGAATGGACCCACAGACTGTCTTCCGGCATCTCGATCCCGCTCCGGGCAGTAACAGGAGTCGCGGTCGGTTGATTTGCCTTCCCAGCCTTTTGTGTCGCAACCGCCTGCTCAATGGCGTTTAACGTGGAAGTTGGCCTTCCAGCTGGCGGTGGTATGGATTGGGTTGCAGTTACCCTCCCATTTGACGGTGGGATGTTTTACGGACCACAACTCACGAGCAACAGACATAAGCATAGCGTAATGGGCAATATTTTTTTCATTGGGAATTCTTGATGCAGAGATAAACGATAGACCTGCCTCAGGAATTGTAATCCCAAGTAGTGTACCTCAGCAGGGCAATCGCATCTAAACTTCTGAGGCGAGCACCGTGAGCAGGTAATCATCGTTCTAGGCGGCTTGCAGTTTTTTGGCGTGAATGCCGCCTTTGGTGGATTTCTCCTGTTTCAGCAAGTTGAGTGCAATATGAGGCAGGACGGCTAGGTTTTCGGGAGCCAGATCCTTGCGAACCCGGCTGTAATCTTCGTTCAAGGCGACATCCAACACCCAATGCGCCTTGTTCTCAATGGACCAGTGTTCTCGCACACGCTTTGTGCCGTGATGTTGGTCACATTGGTGACAGTGATCGTCTCGTGGGTGATGGCATTGAGGGCTCCCAACACATTGAAACGCTGATGACCCGAGGGCGCTTGGATAAACAACCGTACAACCGATCACAGAAAGCCAAGAAATGGCGTTAACACAAAATGTGCGGCATCACGGCAGAGAACAACCTGCCTGCCTTGGCTTCATCTAAACGAGACTGGATATCCTGTTCCAAGAATTCTTTCTGCCATTGCGGATTCGCTTTCGCTGGGATCATCCCTACTGTTTAACAACACAAATTATTCCGCCTGACCTTGATTGGTTAGCTTGTAGTTGTGTCGTGATGAGCGAAGCGAAGCACACCGCATCTGCTGTGGGTGCAGGTGTCTCTACGACTGAAATCGAGATCCTTCGCTAGCGCTCGGGGTGACAAGTTGTAAGGTAATTCAAGTTAACACTACAACGACGTTTTATATTACTACGACGTTTCGGAATCGAAAAAACAGGGGCAAAATGCATTAAGGATTCATGTGGCGCGGCGCTCAGCAAAGTACCAATGTGGTGGAGAACGCAGCCGCCACATAATCCTTCTTGAAC
>CAYTDB010000022.1:0-60312 GCA_964436455.1 uncultured Anaerolinea sp.
TAGTTGTTGATTCAATTACCGGTTTAGAAAGATGCGTGGGCGGGTTGCACATGCTTCGATGCGGCGATTGAATCCAGCCAGTCCTTAAATGTTACCCTTTTTGTAATGACTTTGGTTGACCATGTAGATCCCGACCAATGCGATCGCGCCGCCCAATCCCTGCCAGAGGTTGGGGATCTCGCCAAGAAGCGGGATGGCAAGGATGGCAGTGACAACAGGCTGGAGCACCATTGTTGGTGCAACGATGGAGGCAGGCAGATGCCCGAGCGCGTAGGCAAGCGCCATGTAGCCGATCAGTTGAGAGACCAGCGCCGTTGAAAGGAATACGATCCACGTCCGCGCATCAAACCCGATCACCGGGTTTTGCATCACGAGATTGATAATGAACAATGTAATACTTGCGCCGATGCCGACCACCCAAATATGAACCATGGAGTTGAAGTGAACGCGGCTTTTTTCTGTGAAGAGAAAATAGCCTCCATAAAAGAATCCGGTAAATATCGCCATCACGTCCCCGACCCCAAAGCGAGGGTGAAGGATGAAATCAGTTCCGACGATCAACACTGCTCCGGCAAGAGTGACAGCAAGTCCGCGCCAGAATATATTCGAGAGTTTCTGTTTGAAAATAAGCCACGCCCCCAATGCGACCCATAATGGCGCTGTATTGCCCAGCAGGGTGGCGTTGGCGGCTGTGGTATAGAAAAGGGCGGTTGTCCATAGGGCGAGGTCAAGCGCAGTGAGTACCCCGGCGAGGAGCGGAAAAATAACGTTACGGGATTTGATCGATGCATTGCCTGATGCGTGCGGAAGGACGAAAGGCAACAGCATGAAGATGGAAAAGAACATCCGATAGAATGCCGTTACCGGTCCCGGTGCATCCGCCCAACGGACGAACATGGCGGAAAAACTCAACGCCAGCACACCGATTCCCAGCGCGAGATATGTAAATATTTTTTCCTTTGGCATAAGGGGTTATTTAACTTGAAGGCGGTCCAGGATCGATGAAAGTTCCAGAAGGGATGAAATGCTCGCATCCGGCTGGACTTGTTCCTGTTTCTCCATGTCAGGACTGGCGCGGCGGCTGATCCAAATCCCGTAAAGGCCAACTTCCTGTGCGCCACGGATATCCGCATCGAGGTTGTCACCGACCATTACCGCTTCGCCGGGAGGACAGTACCAGTTCGAAAGTGCCAGTTCGAAAATGCGCGGATGCGGCTTGCGGTAACTGCATGCGGCGGAGGTCAGGATAAAATCGAAATACTCGGTAATTCCAAAATTTCTTGCAAGTTGCTGCACATCAGCATCGTCACCTGCATTCGAAATGATGCCCAGGTTATACCCCTTCGTTCGCAACTTCTGCAACGTGGGAATTGCGTCATCCTCTAAAACCCAGTTGGATTGTGTGATGGAAAACAATGAATCCAGCGCATTGCGAAGGAAGTCGCTGGCTAGATCGTCATAGCCTTTGTTCCGGAGCAATTCGCGCAGCACGAACGAATACGTCGTTTCGAGCAGGTCATTTTCGCGCTGCCTAAAATATTCATCCAAACTCTTGCGGAATTCGATGGGAAATGTGCTGGGATTGATATCAAATCCCTTTTCACGGAGATGTTCGGTCAGCACGTCATCAGCTTTTGCCATGACGGGAGTCCAATCCCGACGCCCATACATGAGCGTCCCGCCGAAATCGAAGAGGATGGCACGAATGAAATTACGAGGCATGTTGCTATTGTACTGTGAGTGGTTGAAAAGAGAAAACCGTTATGGTGAGTTTATGGATTCCCGCGCATTTCCTGTGTCAAAGGTTTTTGTGGAAGGGTGGTGACGAGTACCTTGTCCACGCGGCGGCCGTCCATATCTATGATCTCAAAGCTGTAACTGTTCCATTCAAAATGATCGGTCACCTGCGGGACGCGCCCAAGCGACATCATCACAAAACCACTCAGGGTTTCGTATTCATCCTCATGGGGCAGTGAATGGAAATCGAATATTTCCTTGAACTCGTCCACTTCCAGCATTCCGTCCAACAGCCATGAACCGTCCTGACGTTGTGTGGCTTGAGGCTCATCCTGTTCCATCTCGCCGACGATTTCTTCGAGGATATCGTTGATTGTCAACAGACCCTGCAAGCCGCCGAACTCGTCGATGACGAGAAGCATGTCCGTGCCTTTTTCCTTGAGGATTTCCAATGCGCGTGAAGCGAACATGGTCTCAGGGATATAAAAGGCGGGTTTGAGCATGTCCTTGAGATGGATTGGTTCGCCTTTCAAACTTGGAACAAGCAAATCCCTTGCCTTGACGATGCCCAGGATCACGTCCAATGTGTCCTGTCGCACGGGGAAACGCGAGAAATCGTTCTCCGCGATCTTCATGCTGATGTCTTCGATAGTATCGTCAATATCCAGCCAGACGATGTCTGTGCGCGGTGTCATCAACGAGTACACGCGCTGGTCACTCAGACTGAACACGCCTTCCACCATGTCATGTTCGGCTTCTTCAAATACACCTGCCTGTGTTCCCTGATCGATCAACAGTTGGATCTCTTCTTCAGTTACTGGCGGTTCACTGCCGGGCTTGATCCCAAGCATGTTGAGAATAAAATCAGAAAACTTTCCCAAAAGCCAGATCAGTGGCGAGAATAGCTTTGAAACTACAATCATTGGACCGGCAAGAATGGACGCAATTCGTTCCGGGTTATGTAATGCTATGCGTTTAGGGATCAATTCCCCAAGGAGGATTGATATGAAGGTGATCAGGATGACCACAATCCCAAGCGCAATTGAGTCTGCGTATTCGGAGAGGGCAGGTACTTTTTCTATGGTATTGCCAAGAGGCTCAGCCAGTGTTGCTCCACCAACTGCGCCAGTAAACACTCCAATCAGGGTAATTCCAATTTGAACAGTTGAGAGAAAAAGATTCGGCTCTTGTAACAGATTCAAAACCTTGCTTGCCTTGTCGTCGCCTTCATTCATGCGTTGTTGTAAGCGAGCCTTGCGTGACGATGCAACAGCCATTTCGGACATAGCCAGGACTCCGTTAAGTAGGATTACGGCGAAGATTATAAGTATTTCTGAAGTTATATTCATCGATAGAGTTAATTGCCTAGCTATTGGTTTTATTGTTTACTAAATCATTGTTAAACGAAAACAAACCCGCAGGACATAGTCCGCAGGTGAATTGACATTCCATCTAAGAGATTACTATCTAGGGGGACTTCGTCAGACATGATGCCGTGTATTTCTCTTCACTCCCTATATTGTACTATGGATAATACGCTTCCTACCCGACTTTTATACCTGATCCCGCCTCGACGCTTCCCACCACCCAGACGGCTTGATCCAATTCCTTCGCGCGCGCTATGAATGACTCCAATTTCTCGGACGGCACACCAAGCAAAAGTCCGCCGCTGGTTTGCGGGTCGAACAGCAGCATCTGGTTTTGTTCGTCAATCGATTCGGCAAACCCGACTTTTGCTTCAAGGTAACCTTTGTTATCGAACGCGCCGCCGGCGAAACACCCCAATTCGGCATACTTCCGTGCGCACAGAATGAAAGGGATTTTGGCAAACTCAAAGTTCAACCCCACATCCGACGCGTCCGCCATCTCCATGGCATGACCGAGAAAACTATAGCCTGTAATATCCGTCCCCGCACGGAGGCTGAATTCATTAGCCAGTTGACTTGCCTTATTGTTCAACTGTTTCATCCACCGGACTGCTTCAGCGACATCCTCCGCATTTGCCTGTTCGCGTTTCAGAGCCGTGGTTGTGACGCCAAAGCCAAGTGGCTTGGTCAATACCAAAGCGTCACCGACTTTCAAGCCACCTTTGCTCAACATCTTTTGCGGGTGGACGAAGCCGATCACAACCAATCCATATTTCGGTTCCTTGTCCTTGACCGTATGCCCGCCTGCAATGACCACGCCCGCCTCACGCGCTTTCTCCGCGCCGCCGCGGATGATTTCTGAAGAGATTTCATGCGGAAGGTTATCGGGTAATGCGGCGACATTCAACGCAAGGAAGGGGCGTCCGCCCATCGCGTACACGTCTGAAAGACTGTTTGCCGCAGCGATGGAGCCGTAGTCGTAGGCATCGTCCACGACGGGGGTGAAGAAATCGGTCGTGACGACGATCGCTTTTTCATCGTCCAAACGCCAGACAGCCGCATCATCCGGTTCCCGCAGACCAACCAACAGGTCCGGAAATGAAGCGGCATCAAAGATATCTTTTACAGGACGCAGTACCTGCGTCAGCGCATCGGCGCTTAATTTGGACGCTCAACCCGCACACACAGAAAGGGTTGTGAGTCGGATTTCGCGTCCGGTTTTGGGGATCGGCACGAAACTCCAAATAAAAGTGGAAAGTAGAAAGTAGTTCCACATTCTACTTCCCACACTATTTATTTCCCGAATTCTTATTCTATGGTGTTGCCGGCTCTGAGGTTGGTGTGTTAACAGTGGTGTTCGGCAGCGGCAAAATAAACTGGTTGCCGCTTGGGATGAAGATCGTCTGAACACCCGGAGTCAGTTTGAGGATGTACTCGTATTGCAAGATCTCAGGGTTGGCTTGGATGGATTGACCGATCAACTCATTGGCTTCTGCTTGTGCCTGCGCCTGAATGATCTGTGCGTCAGCTGCACCCCTTGCGGCAATGACTGCGGCGTCTGCTGTACCCTGTGCAACCTGGCGGGCTTGTTCAGCTTCCTGCCTTTTTTGTTCGACAACCAACTGGGCTTGTTGCGCCTGTTGTTCGGCGATCTGCTTTTGTTCTACCGCTGCGGCATATTCTGGGCTGAAATGTATATCGCGCAGAAGGAAATCCACGAGCAAGAGATCGTTTTGGGCGAATTTTTCCGTGAGAATATTCGTGATCAACCCTTCCATCTCCGCGCGTTTCGTGCTGACGATTTCCTCCACACTATATTGCGAGACGGCATCGCGAATGGCATTGCGTGCCGCAGGACGCACAATCTCATTCTCGTAGCGGTTTTGCCAATTGATATGCAATTGGATAACTCTGGTAGTGTCGATCGAATAGACGATTGAAGCGTCAATGGTCACTTCCTGTCCATCTTCTGTGCGGGCGCGGATCGAATCGTCGCCTTGTATCTGTCCTTCTTGTGCGGCTACGGACATAGTGTATGTCTGGCGCGAAATGGAATAAGTTATGACGCGTTCGCCAGGCACGATCCAACGCAAGCCAGGTGTAATTGCATCGGGAAAGTAACCGTCCGGCGCACGGAAGGCGTATGGTGATACCACCACGCCGCGCTCATTAGGTTCGATAAAGACCAACCCGGCGCCAAGTATCGTCAAAATGACCGCGAGTACCACAACACTGATCGCGGCAGAACTTAATCCCTTTGCGCTCTGATTGCGACTGGCGCGTGCCACAGCCAGGACGAACAAACCAATGGCTCCGAACCAGGCAAAGCCAGCTAAAGATCGAATTACATCAACAATATTCATTCTTCCTCCGTTTCTTGAATTTATTATACCGCCATGATAGGATAGCAGTATGCACACTGGTAAAGGACAGGTCATTGAGTTGATTTTGGAGAACGGACTCCGCCACGCGCGCATCACCTGCCCGGCAGAGCTGGTACCATCTCCCGGGCAATATCTGCTCGCAGGCATCGCCTCTTCATCGGACCCGTTACCTGCCTCTCTTTTTTCTACGGAATCTGCGCCTGGAAGTTTTATCTCCTCAACGCCGATACCAGAAACATGGACACCCGGAACCGAGATTAACTTACGGGGTCCATTGGGATATGGGTTTAATCTGCCAGCCTACGCCCGAAAGGTTGCGTTGGTCCCGTTTGACGACTCGTCCTCGCGCTTGAAAGGCTTGATCCGCCCGGCTTTAGGACAAAGCGCGGCGGTTGTACTGGTCAGCGAGTTGGACGAGGAGCGCTTGTCTGACGAGGTTGAGGTGCAGCCGTTTTCCGCATTGGATGAAGTTTTGGAGTGGGCGGATTACATCGCGTTTGATGTCGCGCGTGAGAGTCTGCCTGGATTAAGAGAAAGGCTGGGGGTGTTGAATCAATTATCAGTTAAGAAAGACGCGCAGGTACTTATCCGTACTCCGGTCCCGTGTGGGGGAGTCGCAGAATGCGGAGTGTGTGCGGTGACATTGAAGTCCAATTGGAAATTGGCTTGTAAAGATGGTCCTGTTTTCGAGTTGAGGGAAATTCTTTAGAACCAGATTCTGAACGAGGTGGTTGTGGTGGTGGTCAACCCCTGATAGTTGACGCTGATGTCGATAGTGATGAGTTCCCCTGGTTTTTGGTCGCTGAAATTGAACGTAACCTGCCCAATACCACGGGCGTTGGTAGTGAAAACGTACTCCTGTGAGGTGTTGTTTGAGAAGTGTACGATCACTCGAACAGATGCATTTTCCACCGCATCTAAGGTTTGATCCTGTACGGTCACGTAAATGGTTTGTGTTCCATCTTTTTGGGCAACTGCCTTCAAAACGAAAGCCCGTGACTTTAGGGATAGCACCGGTTTGATGGTTGCATCTGAAAGCTGGACGGGCCTCAGATATGCAGGGTCTTCCTTTTGTTGATCAAAATACAAACGACCGAGGTCAGAGATCACCACCCATTTCTCTGCGCCGCGATCTGCGCGCCATTCGAAGCGCGCGCCTTCAAAGTATTGCACGATCAAGCCGTCTGCTGACTCGAACGGGGAGATTGGATTGCCAAATTGGCTTGGTCCGCCGTTGGCTTTGTAAAAATCCAGGAACGTAAAACAGACCTTGTGGCTGGTGGGGTATTGTTCGCATCCATTGGTGGTATTCATCGTGATAGGACTTTGCTGTCGGTAGGTGAGTGTTCCCAACGGCGTGAGTTGGATGCGATTCGACGCGGTAAGCTCAAACCGCGCACGCTGAAAATATTGAACGGTCTTTCCATCGCGTGCGATGATCTGTTCCGTGATCGGATACCCATACACCAGTTTTGGATCTTTGGCGGCATTATAGAATTGCAGGAAGGCGCCTTTTACATAATGTCCAGTTTCGGGGAAGTAAAGAACGTCTGCCGATTGTGCTTGTGCTGATCCCCAGGTTGCCAGCAGTATGAATAGAGCGAGAACCGTCGCAATGAAACTTCGTACGTTCATTGTGTTTATTATACTCACAATAAACCCGAATGGGACTTATGTTGTACCTGTCAAATTGGACAGCCTGTGCCTATTTCGCAGTACTTAGCAGTGCCTCCACGATCCGCTCTGCCGCGTGACCATCTCCGTACGGATTGGACGCTTTTGCCATCTTCCCATATTCGGACTCATCCTCCAAAAGCCGCTTCACTTCCTGGACGATGTGGCTGGTCTCTGTTCCAACTAGCTTGAGCGTCCCCGCTTCAACTCCCTCCGGGCGTTCGGTGGTCTCGCGTAGGACAAGCACTGGAATGCCGAACGAGGGGGCTTCTTCCTGAATGCCGCCCGAGTCGGTGAGGATAAGCGTTGACCGTTTCATCAAATGCACCAGCGGAAGATAATCGAGCGGCGGTAGCAGGGTAACCCCCTCGACGTTCTTGAGTATCCGATTGACCGGCTCCTGTACGTTGGGATTCAGGTGAACTGGGTAAACGATCTCCACATCGCCGCGTGAAGCCAGTTCTTTGAGTGCATAACAGATATTTTCGATGGGTTGACCAAAATTCTCACGGCGGTGCGCGGTGACAAGGATTAATCTTTTTCCGTTATTGCGAGAAGACGCAGGCAACGAAGCAATTCCCAACTTTGTCAGCAACTCCACTATTTCCTTCGGCTCCTCCTGTTCGGCAACATATTTCAACGCGTCGATGACGGGGTTGCCGGTGACAACAATATCCCTTTTCTCCACACCTTCATGTAATAAATTATTCTGCGACCATGTAGTCGGCGCAAAGTGCAAATCCGCCATGGTGGTTGCGAGGCGGCGGTTGATCTCTTCGGGGAAGGGATGCCATTTGTTGTGCGTACGCAGTCCCGCTTCCACATGTCCAAACTTGATGCGACGATAAAACGCCAACTGGCAGGTTGTAACAACCGTTGTTGTATCGCCGACCGCCAGCACCCAGTCTGGATTGACTTCTGCCAGGACAGGGTCGAGATGTGTGAAGATTCCAGCTGTCAACTGCGCCAGTGACTGTCCTTCCCGCATCAGGTCGAGGTCGTAATCGGGCTTGATCTGGAACAGTTCGAGCACCTGGTCGAGCATTTGTCTGTGCTGTGCGGTGACGCAGACGTGCGATTCGATGCCTTCTGTTTTTTCCAGCAGTCGAACGATGGGAGCCATTTTCACTGCTTCGGGGCGCGTGCCGAAGATGGAGAGGATTTTCATTCGATTTACGATTTTCGACCTACGACTGACGATTTGTTGTCGCCAAGACGGTGGAATTGAAAACTTGCTTCCAGCCATTGATCCGTATTCCACACACCAACTGTGTCTAAGGCAATACGGGCAGATGTCTTTTGTATCATCTCGACCGGATTGAGCTTAATGAACTCGGTGTGTTTGACCAGAAGCAGGATTGCATCCGCATCTTTGATGGCTTCGTTCAGGCTGGGCGCCATGTTGATGCCCTTTAGGTTTGCGTCCGGTTTGAACGGTTCCCAAGCTTTGACCAACGCGCCTTCGTTTTGGAGGAGATGTACAACTTCCACGGCGGGACTTTCTCGCAGGTCATCCACGTCGGGTTTGTACGCCAAGCCGAGGGCAGCAATCTTTTTACCTTTTAATTCGCCGAGCGCTTGTTTTACCTTGTTGACAACAAAATGAGGCTGTTCATCATTCACCATGCGGGCATTGTAGATGAGTGGGGTGAGCTCCGGTGCGGTCTCGACAAAGAACCACGGGTCCACGCTGATGCAGTGACCACCGACTCCCGGTCCCGGGCTAAGGATGTTGATGCGTGGATGCAGGTTGGCGAGCCGGATGGCTTCCCACACGTCCACGCCAAATTTTTCTGCTAGGCGCGCGAATTCGTTGGCAATGGCGATGTTGACATCGCGGGTGGTGTTCTCCATCAGTTTAACCATCTCGGCGGTGGTGGCATCCGTTTCGATGATCTCGCCTTTGACGAAAGTCGCGTACAGATCGTGACCTGCCTTGGCAGATTCAGGCGTCACGCCGCCGACAACGCGCGCGTTCTCGAGCAACTCGCGCAAAATCTGTCCCGGCAGGACGCGTTCCGGTGAATAGCACAGGAAGAAGTCGGAACCAGCTTTCAGATTGGATCGCTCTAAAATGGGAGTGACCAGGTCAATGGTCGTGCGAGGCGGGGAGGTCGATTCGAGGATGACCAAATTCCCTTTGCGGAGATACGGCACGATGGCTTCCGTCGCTGATATCACCGCTCCCATATCCGCAAGTTTGTATTTTTTTCCTTCATATTCGCCGAATTTGTCCTCATAAAAAGGAGTGGGAACCGCGATGAGGAAGGCATCCGCCTCCTCCGGCTTGGATGAAACGGTCAGGTTGCCGGATTTGATCGCGGCTTCGACGACTGTCCGCAAACCCGGTTCATGGATGTGGATCTCGCCCCTGCCCAGTGTCTCGACCACGCGTGGGTTGACATCCACACCGACAACCTTGATTCCGTATGTGGCGAAGGTAGAGGCGGTTGGAAGCCCGATATAGCCAAGCCCCATGACGCAAATTTTGTTGAAGTTCACGTTAACTCCTTGTGAAGGGATTTTCCGTTGGCGGATGTATTATACAACCCTTGATGTGCCCTTTCAGAAACCCTTTGTTGTGTATTTCGTAGAATACATAGACGGTCAGACGTTGTAAAAAGTGTCACCTGTTGTATAATGAATTGGAGGAAACATGGACTTTCTGCTAAACCCCAACGTTGCATATCTTTTCTTGTTAGGCGGGGTGTTGATGGCGATGCTGGCGCTTGCCACTCCGGGGACAGGGTTCTTTGAAGTGGGGGCATTGTTTTGTCTTGCGCTGGCTGGTTATGGGATCTATAACTTGTCCTTCCATTGGTGGGCGCTGGCGCTCATACTCGTCAGTGTTGTTCCTTTCATCTATTCCCTGCAAAAACCCAAACGCGAACTATACCTTGGGATTTCGATCGTTGTGCTGGTCATTGGCTCGATCTTCCTGTTCCCCAGCCAGACCGGCGGACCGGCTGTCAACCTGTTTGTGGCGTTCATTTCATCATTGTTTGTGGCGGGTTTCCTGTGGATTGCAGTGAGTAAATCCATGCAGGCGGCATTCGCCAGACCCTCCCATGATCTGGATGGATTGATTGGGCAGATTGGCGAAGCGAAAACAAAGATTTTGGATGAAGGCAGCGTTCAGGTGGCTGGCGAATTATGGACTGCCCGGAGCCAGAAGCCGATAAAATCAGGAACCTCGGTGCGCGTTGTCAGGCGTGAAGGCTTTGTTTTAATCGTTGAAAAAAACGAATAAAAGTGTTGACTGAATCATCAATAGCAAAAAGGAGAACAATATGGATATTCTAGGAATTGGTGGAGGCGCGATCTGTTTTGTTGGCGCGATACTCGTAATTGGCTTTGTGTTCATTGCCAATGCGATCCGCATCGTGCCGGAATACCAGCGTCTGGTTGTTTTCAGGCTGGGACGCAGTGTCGGTGCGAAAGGGCCGGGCATCATTATCTTGATTCCTATCATAGACCGTGCTGTCAAAGTGGACTTGCGCGAACAAGTGCGTGAGATCCCGCACCAGACCGCGATCACGAAGGACAACGCCGGTATCTCAGTGGACTTCATCTGGTACTACAAGGTGCTCGACCCGACAGAGTCCGTGTTACAGGTTGGTAATTTCGAAGTCGCAGCGCAAGGCATGGCTACGACCACGTTGCGCGCGGTCATCGGTGGTATCCCGTTGGATGATGTGCTCTCCGAACGTGAACATATCAACACCATGCTTCGTACCCGCCTCGATGAAGTGACCGAACGCTGGGGTGTCAAGGTGACCAACGTTGAGATCCGCGAGATCATCCCGCCGCGCGAGATCCAGGAAGCGATGAACCGCCAGATGTCGGCAGAACGTATCCGCCGCGCGGTCGTCACAGAATCCACCGGTACGCGCGAAGCCGCGATCAATGTGGCACAGGGTGAAAAGCAAGCTGCGATCCTGCGTGCTGAAGGTTCGAAGCAGTCCGCGATCCTCGAGGCGGAAGGTCAGCAACAGGCGCAGGAACTCAAGGCGCAAGGCTTCGCGAAGGCACTGGATGCCATCTTTGCATCAGCCAAAGCTGTTGATCAGAAAACCATGACCCTGCAGTACTTTGATACCCTCAAGTCTGTGGGCATGAGTCCGTCCACCAAGTACATCTTCCCGATGGAGTTTACGAGCCTGCTCGATAACTTCCTCGGCAAGGATGGTGGAAAGAAGTAATTAGGGAACAGAAAACGAATTAAAAAGTAGAAAGTGGGTAATTACCCACTTTCTACTTTTTAATTTGATAGAATCCCCGCACATGGAAATACAATCAGCAAATCTTATCGATCTCAAGGCCTTGCGAACTTTGGAAAAGACCTGTTTTGAAAAAGACGCCTGGCCCCTTTTGGATCTGATCGCAGTTTTGACCTGGCCCGAAGTCATCCGCCTAAAGGCTATGGAAGAAGGCGAGATGATCGGATTTGCCGCCTGCGATCCGCGTCCCTCGCAATCTGTAGCCTGGGTTGCCACCATCGCGGTTGATCCACGCTGGCAGAGACGCGGCGTAGGACGCAAGCTTCTGCGTGCCTGTGAGGAGCATGTCAGTCAGCCGCGTATGAAATTGAGTGTGCGCATTTCGAACCACGGAGCCATTGCCTTGTACGAACGGGAGGGCTATCATACGGTCGATATTTGGGGACGATATTATTCCGATTATGAAGATGCAGTGGTAATGGAAAAGATTTTGCAGAAAAAACAAGTGACAGCCACTTGAAAAGCGGCGGTCACCATGTGTGCGATATAATGACAGCCTATGACCCCTGATACACTTCATCCGCCTGTATGGGTGGATGATAACAACAAACTTAAACACATGGTGGATGATCTGTCCATGCAGGCACGCATAGCAGTCGATACAGAATCGAACAGCCTGCATGCCTATCGTGAACGGGTCTGCCTCATCCAGTTTTCTACACAAAAAAAAGACTATATCCTTGACCCGCTTGTATTTGAAGACTTATGTCTACTCGCTCCCCTTTTCGCCAGCCCAAAGATCGAAAAGATATTTCATGCCGCAGAGTATGACCTGGTCTGTTTGAAGCGCGATTATGGTTTCGAATTCAAAAACATCTTCGACACCATGCAAGCGGCACGCATCCTGGGGTATCAATATGTTGGCCTGGACAATATCCTTGGGGATAAGTTCAATGTCAAGGTGGAAAAGCGGCATCAGAAGGCGAACTGGGGCACAAGACCGCTGTCCCGTGCACAACTGGACTACGCCCGCATGGACACCCATTATTTGATCGCTTTACGCAACCTGCTGGAAATAGAACTCAAAGAAAAAAAGCGGTGGGGATACGCGCTTGACGATTTCAACCTCGCCTGTAAAGTTACCGAACCCAAGGAAAAATTGAACGGTTCCTCCTGGAAACGTTTCAGCATGAGGAAAGACGTTTCTCCAAGGGAATTGACCATCCTGAGCGAATTGACCATGTGTCGCGATGCGATTGCCGAGCGCATGGACCGCCCCGTTTTCAAGGTCATATCCGATAACATTTTGCTGGATATCGCGAAGAACCTTCCTGAAAAGGATGTTGACCTTGCGGGTATAGGATTGAGCCCAAAGCAGATCCACTTGTGGGGTGAGCAAATTTTGGCGGCAACAAGGCGCGGGATGGAGAGTCCGCTTGTGAAACGGGAACAGGTCGAACGTCCAAAAGATGCGGTGCTCAAACGTTTGGACAAGCTGAAAATCTGGAGAAAGAAAGTCGCAGAGGAATTGAAGGTTGAGTCAGATATTGTCCTGCCAAAAAGTTTTTTGCACCTCCTGGCTGAACATCCACCGAAGGATATCGATGCGTTGAAGTCTGCGATGTGTGAATCACCTTTTCGTTTTCATCATTATGGCAACCAGATTTATAAGCTGATTGGAGGCTGACATGTGGATCCATTTTCACGGCGCGGCGCAGACGGTGACGGGCAGCCAGCACTTGCTGGAAGTCAACGGGCGCCGCCTACTGCTGGACTGCGGGCTGTACCAGGGCCGACGCGGTGAAACCTATTCCCGAAATTTGAACTTTTCCTATGACCCGAGCAAGATCGATGCCGTGATCCTTTCGCACGCGCACATCGATCATTGCGGCAACCTGCCCAATCTTGTGCAGGAGGGGTTCAGTGGGCCGATCTTTGCAACCTATGCGACCGTTGACCTGGCGACGATCATGATGGCAGATTCCGGGCGCATCCAGGAATCGGATGCCGAGTGGGTAAATAAAAAACGAGCGCGCCGCGGCGAAGAACCGATCGAACCTTTATACACAGAAGCGGACGCGCAACATGCGGCGGATCTGTTTCGGGGTGTTCACTATGATGAGCCTTTTGAAGTGGTTCCGGGTGTGGTGTCCCGGTTTGTTGAGGCGGGACATATCCTTGGCTCGGCATCGGTCTCATTGGAAATTGAGGAAAAAGGGAAAAAGACCAGACTCTGGTTTTCCGGGGATATTGGCAGGTATAAACTCCCGTTGCTGCGTGACCCGGTTTTACCGGATGAGGGAGTGGATTATCTCCTGATGGAATCAACCTATGGAGATAAAAGTCATAACGACCCGAAACAGGCTTTCGATGAATTTGAAGAGATCGTCGGGCGCACGCTCAAACGCGGCGGCAAGGTTATCATCCCTGCATTTGCCGTCGGTCGTACGCAGGAATTGGTCTACAACCTGAATATCATGATGTTCGAGCATGATGTACCGCGTGTGCCGGTCTTTGTGGATAGCCCGCTGGCGGTCAATGCTTCGGATATTTTTAGGAAACACCCGGAATGTTTCGATGAGGAAACGCGTGAGTTCGTTGCGGAGGCGCGCCACCCTGCTTTGGATTTCAAGATGTTGACGTATGTACGCTCAGTGGAAGAATCCAAGGCCTTGAACGCACGCAAGGAGCCCATGATCATCATCTCCGCTTCGGGCATGGCAGAGACGGGACGCATCCTGCATCATTTGCGGAACAACATTGAAAACCCGAAGAACACAGTTTGCATCGTTTCATGGCAGGCGCCATATACATTGGGTCGCCGACTTGCAGACCGTGAGAAACATATCAAGATCTTTGGCGAACCGCACACGGTCAAAGCAGAGATCGCCACCATTGGCGGCTTATCCGGTCATGCCGGACAGAACCTGCTTGTGGATTATGCAACTTCTGTGAAGAAAACTGTCAAAAAAGTGTTCCTTGTACACGGCGAAGAAAAACCCGCTATGATGCTCATGGAGAAATTGAACGAACAGAACATGCACGAGGTGTATTATCCTGAGCTGCATTCACGAGTGGAAATCTAGGATATAATACCGCCCGCAAAGATACTATTGGGAAGGTGCCAGAGTGGTTGAATGGGACGGTCTCGAAAACCGTTGTGGGCCTCGTGTCCACCGGGGGTTCGAATCCCCCCCTTCCCGCAAGATGACCAATCTCATATTGAGGTTGGTCTTTTTTGTTGCCAGGCGGACTGACTTCGTCGGCGTTGATTTTTCCCTATTGAAATTGATGACGAAGGATTGTACAATTTCCAAGGAGCTGAAGTTCTTCAGGTTCTCTTCAGAACGAAAAAGACGTAAAAATCACTTTCGCACCCTGTGATATGAAACAATTATCCAACCGATCTGTGCAGTGGATTTTCTATCCGGTTGCCGGTTTTTATCTGGGCACAGTCTTTTTGCGTTCGATCCTTGTTTTTCAGGGTGGTCCGGAGTTTCTGCCGGTGTTGGGGGGTATCCTCATTTGGTCATTTCTTTTCTTTAGTGAATCCTTCCTCTCCAAAAAAAGGTCTGGATATTTTCCATTCTATCTGGCACTCCAGACGGGGTTGGTATTCTTGCTTCTAGCCGAACCGGGTCATCCCGATTTTCTGGCAAACTTATTTCCAATTCTTAGTATGCAGGTCATACTTCATCTTAGGCTCAGGATATGGATAGCTTGGGTTGGTTTATGTGCGCTGATCACAACAGCGTTATTGCTACGTACCTATGAAAATGAGACCTTCGCGCTTGTTCTTATCTATACAGCGGGGAGTATTTTTTATGGCTTGATTGCCCGGGCGAGCCAGAGAGCAGAGGCGGCGCGTGAACAAAACCTGGATCTGGCACAGGAACTTCAGGAGGCAAACCAGAAACTGCAGTCCTATTCGAAACAACTGGAGGAATTGGTTGTGGCGCGTGAACGGAACCGCCTGGCGCGTGACCTGCACGACTCTGTTACGCAGACCGTTTTCAGCATGACACTGACGATACAATCTGCCAGGCTTTTGTTGGAGCGCGACCCTTGGAAAGTTGAGGCCCAACTGGACCGATTGAGTCTACTGGCTCGCAACGCGCTTTCTGAGATGCAGTTGTTGATCTCGGAATTGAAACCCGAAGAGGCAAACACACAGGGCTTGGCATCTTCCGTAAGGAATTATCTGTGCGACGGGCATATCCCTGAGAATATCTCTGTTGATTTGGATGTTCGGGGGGATCAGATTTTGCAACCGGCTGAAGAACAAAGCCTTTTCCATATCATTCAAGAGGCATTGAACAATATTGTCAAGCACGCCCAGGCTGACAACATATGGATTCAATTACATATGATTGAACCGATGTGGATTGAAATCGAAGACAAGGGTTGTGGTTTTGACTTGCAAAAAGCGCAGCATAGCGGGAGGGTGGGCTTGTTCAGTATGCGTGAACGGGCTGAAGAAATGGGTTGGAATTTTCATATCAAGACATCCCCCGGCAACGGTACATGTATCCGGGTTGAAAAGTTACCCGAGGAAGCGAGGCAGGAATGACCGATGACAGGATCAAAGTACTGATCGTGGACGATCACAAAGTCGTGCGTCAGGGATTGCGAACCTTTTTGGAGCTGCAGGCAGATGTCACTGTAGTGGGGGAGGCGGATGACGGTCAGACGGCTGTGGAGATGGTCGGTGAACTCCATCCGAACGTGGTTCTGATGGACCTGGTCATGCCTCGTCTGGATGGAATTTCAGCCACCCGGCAGGTCAAGGCGCTGGGCACGGATGTCAAGGTGATTGCCTTGACCAGTTTCACTGAAGATGACAAAGTCTTTCCTGCGATCCAGGCAGGCGCTTCCAGTTATCTGCTGAAAGATGTTTCCCCTGACGATTTGGTGGACGCGATCCGTGCCGCTCATCGCGGTGAAACCCGGCTCCATCCGGATATTGCACGGAAATTAATGGAACAGGTGACCAAACAAGCCCCTTCGAACCATGAGCCTTATATGGAGGAGGTCACCGACCGCGAGAAGGATGTAGTGCGTCTCGTGGCTCAGGGACGCAGTAATCAGCAGATCGCCAGTGAATTGTTCATTAGCGAGAAGACCGTCAAAACCCATATCAGCAATATCTTGAACAAGTTGCAATTGCAGGATCGCACTCAACTGGCGATTTATGCCATCAAGAGCGGAATGGCAAGGACGGATTAATCGATTGAGGATAAATCCTTATGATGCCCATTTTCTCAAATGACGCCAAACTCAAACCAGGCATGGTTGGGCTGATCGTTATATTCCTGGTTTTTGTCGCCGTTGCATTACGTGCTTTGGCAATCGAGGAGATCCGCCCCATTTTAAACCTGTATCGGGGGGGCGGGCTTACCTATCTCATCCTCTTTATTGTTATATTGTTTCTGCCGGGCATTCCTGAGTGGCTGAAGCATCTCATTTTGGTCTTGCAAAGCGTCATCGTTTTGATGGCGCTCTCCTGGCATCCTGATTTTGACTTCCTGGTGAATCTTTTTTTGTTGTTGACTTATGCGATTTCCATCACGTTTACCGGCAGGATGCGAT
Organism: uncultured Anaerolinea sp.; assembly: GCA_964436455.1. Classification (GTDB taxonomy): domain Bacteria; phylum Chloroflexota; class Anaerolineae; order Anaerolineales; family Villigracilaceae; genus Defluviilinea. The sequence goes on from CAYTDB010000022.1 coordinate 16,972, forward strand.
GGATCTGGGTGCTGATAATGATCCTGCTCACCGGCGGTTCACTGATTTTCTTCCTGGGTTTGGTCAAAGGATTGGCATTATCCCTCGTTACAATCGCGGGTGAGACCGTCCTCCCGGTCTTCCTGATCGCCAACCACGAAATTGAGACAGCCAGTAAAAAAAGTCAGGTTTTGCTTGGCGAATTGCAGGAAGCTCACAAACAACTGGAATTGTATGTGGCACAGGTGGAGGACCTGGCAACCGTCCAGGAACGGAATCGTCTGGCACGCGAATTGCACGATACCGTCAGCCAGTTCATTTTCAGCATCAACCTGACAGCACGGTCTGTCCAATTATTGCTCAAGACGGATCCGAGCCGCGTCCCGGAGCATTTGGACCGTCTTCAGGAAATGACCACGAGTGCTTTGAGTCAACTCCGGTCGCTCATCACGCAACTACGTCCTGTTCAGAATCCCGATAATAAATAAAGCCGCTTTGTGGATACACCTGAAGTCCTAGGACCTCAGGTGTATTTTTACGTCTCAGGGTGGGGTGAAAAAATCAGACTTGAGCTTCAGGATCAAATCAACCCTGCGCCAGATGTGTATAAAGGACTAGGCGCGTATATTGGGGATGTAATTGTTCAAAGATAGTGTCCAACGCTGGACAAGGAGATCCAAATGAACGCCACCGTGACCCGCAAATCCATTCTGACAGCCATCGCAGATGCATATTATTCACTGACCCGCCGGGAATACACCGTTTCAGAGTTTGGGGTCTGGGAATCTGTCAACGAGAGCGAACTGGCTGAAGAGATGACCAGTTCTCAGCCTGATCCCGGTTCTCCCGTATCCACTTCTGAAGGTGAAATGGAGGATTTCGAGAAGGCTTACTGCTGGTTCCTTTCATAGGTGATTGAACATGGTAGCAGCCAAAATCCTGATCGTTGACGATGTTCCACAAGTGCGCCAAGACTTGCGCACCTTGTTGCCGCTCGCGGGTGAGATTGAGGTTGTGGGTGTGGCTATCAACGGACTGGACGCGGTCCGTAAGGCGGAAACCCTGCGACCCGATGTGGTCCTGATGGATTTGGAAATGCCGGTCCTGGATGGTTACGAAGCCACAAGACAACTCAAAACCCTAAACCCTGCCTGTCGGGTTGTGGCATTGACCATTCACGGTGATCCAGAGGCGCGACAAAAAGCCGCCGAAGCCGGTGTGGACGCTTTCATTGTAAAAGGAACACCAGTGGAGGCGCTGGTGAAAGTAATTACCAAAAGCAAGGAGTAAAAATGGACGCAAAAACAGTACAACGAAGGAACGATCTCGACTGGCTGAGAGTCCTTGCCATCCTAAGCGTTTTTGTCTATCACTCGACCCGCTTTTTCAACCGCGAAGACTGGCACATCAAGAATCCTTTCACATATGCGTGGGTGGAGATACCCGAAGGCTTCATGGAAATCTGGATGATGCCGTTGATTTTCCTCATCTCAGGCGCCAGCATCTACTATGCCATGAACAAGGGTGGCGCGGGCACGTTCTTCAAAGATAAAGTTCTGCGTCTGCTCGTGCCGCTGGTGGTGGCAATGTTCACCCATGCCTCCTGGCAGGTCTATCTCGAGCGCTTCACGCACGATCAATTCAGCGGATCTTATTTCGCCTTCCTGCCGCACTATTTCGAAGGCGTATACCTTGGCGACGGAAGCCTCGGCAACTTTGCCTTCGCCGGGATGCATCTCTGGTACCTGATGATCCTATTTCTCTACAGCCTGATCTTCTATCCACTCTTCCACTGGTGGAAGGGAAGTGGACGCGGAGTGCTGGAAAAACTCGGCGATCTCTTCGCCTCTCCCTGGACCTTGTGGCTGGTACTGACTCTCCCGATCCTGATTCTTGATCTTTTTTTTGACGACACCCCCTGGGCAACAGGTTCTGGCGGCTGGGGTTACCTGTACTACATCCCCTTCCTGTTATACGGCTTCATCATCGTCTCGCACGAAAGATTGCAGTCGAACATCAAACGCACGCGATGGGCATATTTAATCGCTGGTTTGATTCTGGGCACCACCTTGCTTACGGGTCCAATGAATATCAATTCCACCATCACGTCATTAGTAGATAGATGGGGCGATGAGTTGTATTTCCTGAGTGCCTGTACTCTATTGCCTGCTTTCCTGGGTTTCGCCATGCAGCATTTGACTCGCCCCGCACCCTTCCTGAAGTATTCCAATGAAGCCGTCCTGCCCTTCTACATCCTGCACCAAACTGTGTTGTTGCTCATCGGTTACTTCGTGGTGCAATGGGCGATCCCTGATCTGGCGAAGTGGGCGATCATCTTTGTGAGTTCGTTCATCGCCATCATGCTGATCTATGAATTCATCGTGCAGCGCTTCAACTTGATGCGTGTACTGTTCGGGATGAGACTGCTTCCAAGAGCCGCTGTCACACAACCGAAAGTGATGCCTGCGGACTGATTCATTCACTATAGAAGTGATACGAAAGCCCTCGCTTCAGTGAAAGGAATAAAAAATGGATGCCAAGGCAATTGAACGAAGATTTGATCTCGATTGGCTTCGCGTATTGACCATCCTGGCGTTCTTCGTCTTTCATTGCACGAGGGCTTTTGATCCCGATGGCTGGCACATCAAAAATCAGACCACTAATAAATTCTTGGATGTGTGGAAGGATTTCGCCACGAGTTGGGGTTTGCCGCTCATCCTGTTGATCTCCGGCGCGAGTGTGTTCTATGCGTTGGGAAAGGTCACCCCTGGACCATATATCAAGGGAGTTCTGGCACGCTTGTTTGTACCCTTGGTGGTGGGCATCTTTACCCATGTTGCCTTTCAGGTTTACCTGGAGAACCTTCAAAAAGGGGGGTTCAATGGTTCGTTCTTCCAATGGTATCCGAGCTACTTTGATGGTATGGCTGGCTTTGGCGGGAATTTTATGTGGGCAGGATCGCACCTTTGGTATCTGGAGATGTTGTTCATTTACTCATTGCTTTTCCTGCCGCTTTTCGTCTGGCTTAAAAAGGGAAGGATGGGTCAGAGGGTCTTGAAATGGCTGGGCGATTTTCCGGCGAGATTTGGGGCTGTGATGCTGTTCGCCCTCCCGGTTATATTGTTGATCAACACGCTGGATCCGGATACATGGGGAACCAGGGAGTTGGGAGGCTGGAGCGTATTTATATACCCCTGCTTTTTCATATCCGGTTTCGTGATCGTTTCCAATAAGCACTTGCAGGATCATCTCCAAAAAACCTGCCTGTCCACTCTATGCCTGGGCATTTTTCTATCTGCGGGATACCTTTTTCTGGATTTCCGTCCAGATTTGATCAGTTCATCCCTCCCGATGTGGCATGTGAGAGATACATTACTAAGCCTCAGCGCGTGGTGCTGGCTGTTGGTGGTTTTCGGTTTGGGGATGAAGCACCTGAATTTCACCAATCCATTTTTGAAGTATGCCAATGAGGCGGTACTCCCCTTTTACATTCTGCACCAAACCGTGATCGTGACCTTGGGCTATTTTGTGGTGGGATGGGCAATCCCCGATCTGTTGAAGTTTATGACCATTCCTGCCTTTTCTTTCCCCTTGACGATGGGCTTGTATGAGTTTGGAGTGCGGCGATTCAACCCGTTGCGCTTTCTGTTCGGGATGAAATTGCTTTCCAAACCTGTTAGCCCTCCAATGCAAGATACACGACTCAAGGTAGCCGCTTGAACGATAAGAAGCAATAACAAGAAGTTAATTCGATTCGATGTAAAGAAGGAGTAAAAAATAGACACAAAAACTATTCAACGAAGGTATGACCTCGACTGGCTGCGCGTGCTGGGTATCCTGTTCGTGTTTATCTATCACTCAACCCGCTTCTACAATGTGGAAGATTGGAAAATAAAGAATGTTATCTGGTATCCCTCGGTGGAAGTATGGAACATATTCGCCACCTCCTTCATGATGCCGCTGATGTTCGCCATATCAAGCGCCAGCCTGTTCTACGCGCTGGGAAAGGGCGGCTTCGGAAAGTTCCTGTTGGGATATGTCTTATTCGCTGATGAACGTATCACGCGTGCGGTTCGCAGGGATGGATGGTTATTGATTGGGGTGGGATCAATCATCATCATAGGCATGGTAGGCGCGTATGTGCTGGGGCTTCCGCTTCTGGATTGGGGACAGGATACTTCCTCGCCGCAGTTTTACATACTTCTCTGCCTGATCACTCCAGTTGCTTTGTGTTACTCGGTTGGATTGCTCTTCATCGGGATGTGCTTCCTGGATTTCACGGATAAGTGGCTTCAATATGGACAGGAAGCTGCCCTGCCGTTTTTCGTGCTTCACCAACCGGTGATCATCAGCATTGCCTTCTTCGTTGTGCAATGGAACACTGGGATTTGGATCAAAATCCTGATTGTGGTCCTGAGTTCCTTTTTGGTGACGATCGGCTTATATGAATTGATCGTCCGACGTGTCCGGGCATTCCGGTTGTTGTTTGGGATGAAGGCCAGGCTTCTGGGGTCGCTTCAAGCCGGACCGTAATCCTGATCGCTGTCAAAGAGCAGCACACGGACCCTCGACAGAGTCTCGTTGTAAATCAATCTATCCTAGATACTGGAAATCGAAAGGAGAAACATCATGAAAAACAAACTCTCATTCACCCTGGCAGGATTGGTCTTGATATTCAGCATCCTGTCTTGTACCATAACGATCCCTCAAAATTGGGAGAACAACGGAAAAACCGTGCGTGGTTCAGGGACAGTTGTCGAGGAATCTCGAACGGTGAGTAATATCTCAGACGTTGAGCTCACGATGCAGGGCACACTCTATATAACAGCGGGGGATAGCGAGTCGCTTCGCATCGAGGCGGAGGATAACCTGATGGAGTACATCCAGACAGATGTAAGCATGGGCAGGTTGGTGATCAAATTCCAGCAGGGAACTAATTTGCAAAACACCCGCCCGATAAAATTTTACCTTACGGTCACTACTTTGGACTCGCTTGTAACTTCATCTAGCGGTGATATTGAGACCGAGGATTTGCAATCTGATTCTTTCTCGATCACAATCAACAGTTCAGGGAATGTATCGATCGGCAACTTGGATTGCACAACGCTGCGTGTGAGGATCTCCAGTTCAGGCAATGTGAAAATCTCTGAATTGATGTCCGATGCAATAACAGTGGATATTTCCAGCTCCGGGAATTTGGATATTCAAAATGGGCAGGTTAATGAACAGGATGTCAACATCAGTAGTTCGGGTGAATACTGCGCTCGTGATCTGGAAAGTGTTTCGGCAGAAGTGGTTCTCACAAGCAGTGGTGAAGCAATCATCCGTGTCAGTGATCGTTTAACTGGCAGGCTGAGCAGTAGCGGGAACATTAACTACATCGGCAATCCTGACGTCAATGTGAGTACTTCATCGTCGGGCAAGGCGGTGCAGATCGGAAAATGAGGCGGGTGCTTTGCTGAACGTCTATTCTGTCGTAGGAGATAGAGTGATGTAATTGTCACCTGAAGCCCAACGTCCCGGAGACTTGATTAATGCTTAGAGGCTAGGCTCAGTTGACTGAATCATAAAAAAATCATCTCTTCCAGACACAACATATGCTTGCAGCGTAGGTAAATCCTAAATTTCTGGAGTTTCATTATGACACACCAAGTGGCAGAAGTTCAAAAAAACTGGATTCAGGAAGTTCCCATTGAAGTCCGCTCAAAACCCCTTCTCCTCTATATCAACAACCTCCGCACGGCGTTGATCATTTGTGTGATCCTGTTGCACGTGGCGGTCACATACGGCGCTGTGGGCGACTGGTTATATTACGAAGAAGGCGAAACCAGCACGGTTGCATTCATCATCATGACATTCGTAGGGGCCATTGGATCTGCCTTTGTGTTGGGGTTGTTCTTTATGCTGGCGGGATACTTCACACCTCGCTCTTATGATCGTAAGGGATTTGGAGAATTCCTTCTGGACAGGATGAAGCGTTTGTTGATCCCCCTGGGGTTTTACCAGATTTTTATCAATCCATTTATCAACTATGCAGTAGACGTCCACAAAGAGCCACAGGCGCCAATCGTGCAATACATTCTCATCCATTTTCGGGAATTAGAAAGCATTGCCGATGGACCCGTCTGGTTTCTCCTGACCCTGATGGTCTTCAGTTTGTTTTATGCCTTGTGGCGGCGAGTCAAAGATTTCGCCTCCGGGAGACAAAACAGCGATGTCACCACGGATATACTGCCCAGCAATGGAGCGATTGCATTATTTGCTGTTGTCCTGGGGTTGACCACGTTCATTGTACGGATCTGGGCACCGTTCGGTAAAATCTTTGAGCCCTGGAACCAGGAACTTGCCCATTACCCGCAATATATTTCCACGTTTGCAGTTGGGATGCTTGCTTTTCGCCGCGAATGGCTGAAGAAATTCACCGATTCGCAAGTCCGATTTTGGAGCCGGGTCGCGCTTGCCTGTGTTTTGACCCTCCCCCTGATCGTCATCGCCGCAGGCGCATTGACAGGCGAACTGGATGAGCGCGGTGCGGGCGGCTGGAATTGGATCTCTTTCTCGTATTGTATGTGGGAGGGATTCGTTTGCCCATCTTTCTCGATTGTCACCCTGGCATGGTTCCGCAAGCGATTCGACCATCAAGGTTGGCTGGCAAAAAGGATGGCGGATGCCACCTTTACAGCATACGTCCTCCATCCTGGAGTAATCATTCCTCTAACCCTGCTGTTAAGCGGCGTTTCAATAAACATGGGCTTGAAGTTTGTTCTGGTCGCGCCCATCGCAGTTGCACTGACCTATGTAGTTTCGTATTATTTCCGTAGGCTCCCGCTTGTTCGGAATGTGTTTTGAATCAGCGAAAGGAAAGGATTCCATGGCTGCCACCAGTTCCGTAGTCACGCGCGATGCGAAACCTGAGCGTCTGCTTTTCATTGACAATATCCGCATCTTTCTTACCATCCTTGTCGTCCTCCACCACCTGATGATCACTTACGCTGGGGAAGAGATAGGCGGGTGGATATATTATGATTATCGCCCCGATGACATTACCGCCGCAGTAGGACGCTGGTTTTGTTCCCTCAATCAATCCTATTTCATGGGATTATTTCTGTTCGTCTCAGCCTATTTTGTCCCTAGTGCGTATGATCGCAAGGGCGCGAAACGCTTCTTGAAAGACCGCCTGATTCGTTTGGGAATCCCATTGGTTTTGTACGGGTGGGTCATTCGCCCGTTGTGGTATTTCTACACGTTCAATGTCCCTGACACATATTGGACCTGGTTCTTCGGCGGTTACCTTAAATACTTCGGTTTCATCGGTGGAGGTCCATTGTGGTTTATCGAAGTCCTGTTGATATTTGCATGTTTCTATACCCTGTATCGAAAGTTCAAGCCGCAGCCTGTTCGTCCGATTCCCGAAGCGCAATTTCCCAGTAGCCGAAAGATCATTGTCTTTGCCATTTTGCTCGGCATCGTTTCGTCCGTTGTGCAGATCTGGTTCCCGCGTGACACAACCATCACCGAATTGAATCTACAACTGGCGAACTTTCCGCAGTATATTGCCATGTTCGTTCTTGGCTTGATGGCATATCCGCGTAATTGGTTCGCCTCTTTGCCCGACAAAACTTCCCGTCGTTGGATGACTGTCGCGTTCTTGCTTTCCTTCCTCCCGATATTGGTTGGCTTTTCCGTAAATCCACAGGCAGGGAGTGGTGTTGAGGCAGTGCTCAATCTAATTTCTAATTGGTGGATATCCTTTATGTGCGCGGGAATGAGTATCACCGTTGTTTACTTTTTCCGAAAGAATGTCAACCAACAGGGACGGATCGCGGCTTGGGCATCTCGAAATGCCTACACTGCCTACCTTATCCACGAGCCGATCATCGCCACTAACGCGCTCCTGCTGTCGGGCGTGATTATCTATCCATTGCTAAAGTTTGCGCTTGTGGCTCTCATCGCCGTTCCATTGACGTTCTTGCTCAGCGCCCTGATTCGAAAAATCCCTTATACTGACCGTGTTTTATGAATGAAATTTTGCTACAATAAATATGAGCATGAGCATTCCTCAAACCACATCTGATACACAACAGCAACGGAGAACCCTCCTGATCTTCATGGTCGTCGTGGGGTATATTGCCACGTTTGCAACAGCTGCGGATAGCCTTGCGAATTTCACTGCTTTTCAAATCGTAGTAGGGGTCTTATTTGGAATTGCCTACCTGGTCCTGGGGATGTTTGACAATGAACTTCTGGGAAGTTTCACGGATAACGTCAGGAACATTATTTATTTTGTCCTTCAGTGTTCGCTGGTGTTTGGGATTGGAATGTTGCTTGGTCCTGGCGGGAACTGGTTAATTGGCTTGCCGTTGGTGGGGATTGCAGTTGAGCGACTTTCACCGCGTTCGCGCTGGGTAATCTATGTAACAGTTCTTTTGGTAATTGTCCTGCCGATCGGTTTCTATTCCACATGGGGAACGGCGCTTATGAATGGGGGCATTATCACCACCGCGATATTCTTTGTCATCATGTTTACCCAGTTGCGTTTGAATGAACAAAGCGCCCGCATACAAGCCGAGGAGCTTGCACAACAATTGGAGATTGCCAACCATCAACTTGCTGAGTACGCTTCACAGGTTGAGGAACTTGCTGCCACGCAGGAACGCAACCGCCTTGCGCGTGAAATTCACGATAATCTTGGTCATTATCTGACCATCGTCAATGTGCAAATTGAAGCTGCAAAGGTGACGTGTGAAACCGATCCCTCGCGTGCGTTGGAAGCGCTGGATAAGGCGCAGGAATTGGCGCGCAAGGGATTATCGAGTGTGAGAGAGTCGGTGGCAGCGTTACGCATTTCTCCTGTGGAGAATCGTCCGCTCAAAGATGCGATTGCCGAACTGGTTGAAGAATCAAAAGCGTCAGGAATTGCAACTGAATTCAACATCATCGGAAAAACCAAGACTGTCGAAGCAAAATCCGCGCTGGCTTTGTATCGAGTAGTGCAGGAGGGATTGACCAACGTCCGTAAACATGCGGACGCCTCACATGTGGATATCGACCTGGATTCCTCTCAAGCGGATACCATTCGCCTCACGCTTCGGGACGATGGGGTTGGCGCGGCAGATACAAGCGGAGGCTTCGGCTTGATCGGACTCCGCGAACGCGTCAATTTGCTGGGTGGCGAGTTCAAGATTGAGACCCAGCCTGGTCAGGGTTTTGAAATTGAAGTCACTTTGCCATGCGTGGAAGGGGCTGATTGATCTATGAGAATTCGTGTCCTTCTGGCGGATGATCAGGCTCTCTTTCGAGAAGGATTGGACACCTTATTGTCCGTCCATAAGGATATTGAGATCGTCGGGCAGGCATCCAATGGACAGGAAGCGGTTGATCTTGCATTGAGAGTGCGCCCTGATGTCATTCTGATGGATATGCAGATGCCAATACTCAATGGAATTGGGGCAACACGGCGTTTGAAACAGTCCCTGCCTGAGTGCCGTGTGATCATGTTGACCACATTCAATGACAACGAAACCATCTTCGATGCATTGCGGGCTGGCGCAGTGGGATATTTGCTCAAAGACGTAAGCTCGGCGCAATTGGCGGAGTCCATTCGGGCAACCTCAAGAGGCGAGTCAATCCTTGACCCCTCGGTGGCGGCAAAGGTGGTGGCAGAATTCAGCCGCGTGTCCAGCATAGTTCCAGCGACCAGTTCCGAGGTCCTGCCTGAACCGCTTTCTGAGCGTGAGATCGAGTTATTGAGTTTGCTCGCGTCCGGGTCAAGCAACAAGGAGATCGCAAAGACATTATTTATCACAGAGGGGACGGTGAAGAATCATGTCACACATATTTTGGGGAAATTGGGTGTGCGCGATCGAACACAGGCTGCACTAAGAGCAAAAGAACTCGGACTGATCTGAGAATTGGCAGACACTTTGTTTTGTAGACCGATTAGAACTTATTGGATCTTCCACACATGGATGATTGGTTTGCCGCTGTCCGCGTACAGTTCCAATACATATAACAAACCATTTGTGCGATCATACGAAACATCGCCGATGCGGTTCCGACGCTGATCGCCCCAGCCTAGTTCGACCAGATCCCATGCAGGCGGGTTCAGATAGAGGTGTTCATCGAAGTCAATCAAGGCATAAGGCTGAGGCTGCCATGACTCTACTTGTCCGATGGCAACTCGGGCGAGGTCATTCGGGTCATAGAGGATGAACTGCGCGTCAAAACGCGTGGACCACCAGCCGCGCAAGGATGCGCATTGCCCGGCTTCTTCATCGCATCAGCCTGAAAAATCCTGCTGCGGGCAGATGGAACCATCAGCCATGCGGCAGGTGGGAAAATCTGTCACATTGGAATCGACACAGGCATATGGCGAATCATCAGGATTGATATAGCCATACCAGTATTTTTCACCATTGCTTTTCGTGCCCGCAAATAGGACAGCCTGTTTGCGGGCACGAGGTTGTTATCCACGCACCGCCCTCCCACGAATCGGGATGCTGGTATCCGTTCATTGCGCGCACGATGTCTTCCGTGTTGTAGGCGTTTTCATAGAGCAGCAAGGTGACCTCTTCCAACCGCGTTCCCGCAGGCGGCGGGCTGCCATCTGCATTCCAAGGGCGGTAGGCGAAGATGGTTGGCCCCATGCCGCCTTGTCCGTCGTCTCGCATTCGTCCGGTGGCGAGATAACGTCTGTCAGTATATGTGTCAGCCCAGGCAGCAGGGACCTCGAACATATAGCCATTAACACTGTATATATTCTGATTCCCGATGAACCACGTCCCTTGAAAATCAGGAGCGGATCAAGTTGGACTAAACCAACCATGTGAAGGAATATCATCTGGTTGAAGATGCTGCCCCCAGGTGATGTGGATCTTCGGTCCTGTTTCTGGGCGGTTGAGATATTGCATCCCGACTTTTGCTATCTCCTCCAATGTGGTGAAATAGCCTGCGGTCACATCTGCAAAGCCTTGGACGAATTCAGCGGTGTTGAGTTCTTCGATATTTCTTGTAATGATCGGAACAGGGATGCTTAATTCTGCCACCTGGTCACCATCAGGGACGCCTCCATAGGCGACGCGGTCATATCCCGTGATGAATAATGTGCCGGGGAAGCCATTTTGTGCATCACTCGGGTCTCCATCCGGGTTGAAAGTCATGGCGTTGCCTCCATAGGCAAATGTGCGAGGAGGATCTTCTCCACCAGGCAGGCGGAACGTGCCGCTATATTCAAAATCTGCGGTGGCAACTACATCAGCAGGAGTCGGAGGGAAAGTTATCGGCTGGGTTACTGCCGGGGTATTCGTAGCAGGTGCAGGTTCGGTGGTATCTTGGGTCGCCTCTGGTAGATTGCATGCTTGAGAGGTCAGCAAAAAGCACAACAGTATCCACAGTTTTCTGCTCATTGTTTGACTCTTTCTGTTGGATCATGGTAACTGTTCCAGCCAATCGGAGGGGAGTTCGATCATGAACATATCCACTTCTTCAGTTCCAGAACGACCCCAATTCGTAGTGAAAAGCACCCGCGTGAAATTCTGGTTGACGCTGGCATGAGGTTCAGCCCAGTAATCGTGTTCCTGATCTTCGTCCACTAGGGAATGGGTGTGCGCTAAACGGACCACACGTCCGCCTGATTTCAACTCAAGGGCGAAGACCTGGTCATCCATCCAGGTGTAGGAGGCGGGATCGCCATCGTGTGTGGAAACTAGCACCCAGCCAGGGTGTTGAAAAGCGCGCCCTGAAAAGTGGAGTCCAATCCCTGTGTGACTGAAATCAATTGACCAGAGAGGGGTGATAACACCAGTTTCGAGATCGAGCATGGATATGCTGTCTGTGTCGATATCCTGATAGACAAATACTTCGCGTCCCTGAGCATCGAGGGCGGTATCAGAATGACCAACGATTCGCAGCAAACCGCGCCCGTTCTGGAGATCGCGATCGTAGACCATCAAGCCACAGGGATGAGCGTCCGTACCAAATTGCCCGTGTTCGCAATGCTTGTCCGACTGTGCTAAGAAGTAATTGCCGAGTGTGGAGATGGTCACGCTATCGTCTTCGTACTCGTCATCAGCCCAGCTGCGCAGGTCACGGATGGCGATGACGGAATCGGTCTGTAGATCATAGATGAGATAAGCGCTGTCCACCCAATCTTTGTCTTCAGCCATCAAACCCCAATAACGGCTGTCTGCAGATGGACTGCCTTCGTATCGCGTCCATACCATGACCAGGTTGTAGCCAGCTAGGTCAACTGTGAAATCGTGGACGATTGTTACCTCCCCGCTCAGGATGTTGTATGACATCAGGCGCGTTTCATCAATGAAGTAGATGAGGTTTGGGTCATTTGCATCCCAGTGCGGCTCAACCTCAAGTGGCAGCATGCTGAGCGGTTGAAGTGAGGAGGCATCATACAGGTACCAGAACGCCTCTATGCTGCGCACAAGGATGCGCGTGCCATCAGCATTGAAGGATTGAACGCGCGAATATTCGTTTTTCATGCCCTGAGATGTGTCATCCCCGCTCACATCTGCTGTTCGGTCTGTGACGCGCACAAAACATGAGCCAAAAACAGGGTCTCGAAATGGGACACCTCTTTGCGGCTCGTCCATTTGGGGTTGCATGTAGACATCAAAACCAGTGACAAAGGGAGGTTGTGCATCGGTGCATAACGGTTGTGGTATTGACCCTGGATAAGGTTTGGGCGCCACGGGACTGGCTGATGGTTGGATAACCTCAGTCTCTTGAGTTGTGGAGGGTTCTAAGTTGTTGAAAAACAAAATACAGGAAAACACAAAAATCCCCAAAATACCTGTCACGACCAGTTTTAAGCGCATGTCACCTCCCGCTGACTTCTTTTCTACTTTCATTATAGGGAATCCAATGTGAATTACAAGCACTTACGCGGGTCATATTCGTGCTGTTCAGGTCACATTCCAAAATGTGACCTGAAATATGACCTACCATAGGTTTCATGCGAGCGGGGTTTTGCTACACTGAATTCAACATCAGATGTTTGAAGTAAAGGAGTGAACCATGTCAAATACAATCCTTGAAGCCAGCGGACTTGTCAAAAAGTTTGGCGATTTCGTGGCTGTGAACGATGTCAGCTTTAAGATGGAGGAGGGGGAGGTGTTCGGTCTGCTCGGACCGAATGGGGCGGGCAAAAGTACCACCATTTCGATGCTCACCTGTTTGTATCCGCCCAACGAAGGTGAGATGCGCATCTTCGGGCATGATGTGGTCAGTGAGGCGGCTGAGGTCAAGAAATTGATCGGCGTGGTACCGCAGGATATTGCGCTCTACCCGACCCTCAGCGCGCGCGACAACCTGGGCTTCTTCGGCGAGATGTATGGGTTGAAGGGGCGTGACCTGAAAGAACGCGTGGAAACGGTCATTGACTATGTGGCGATGCGCGAACGTGCCAAGGATGCCATCAAGACCTATTCGGGCGGGATGAAGCGCCGCATCAACCTTGCCGCGGGCTTGGTCCACAGCCCAAAGTTGCTCTTCCTCGATGAGCCGACCGTGGGTGTAGACCCGCAGAGCCGCAATCATATTTTCGAGAGCGTGGAACGCCTCAACAAGGAACAGGGCATGGCGATCTTGTACACCACGCATTACATGGAAGAAGCCGAGCGACTGTGTGATCGCGTGGGCATCATTGATCGCGGCAAGATTATCGCGTTGGATACGCCCAAGAACCTGGTCGGCATGTTGGGCGGTGGAATCATCCAGGTTGGGTTGGAGCGGGGGGATGAAGAACTTCGTAAAGCGGTATCAGGTTTGAGCGAAGTCCGATCCGCTGACTTTATCCCGCAGGAGGAAACTGAAGAGGAGATGTTTACAAAGGCGAAGCTCAAGGTGGAAGCCCGCACACATGCCAATGACGCGCTTGTGCAGTTGATCCAACTCTTCAACAAGAAGGATGTGCAAATGCTTTCGCTTGAAACGCTGGAGCCGAACCTTGAGTCGGTCTTCCTGCACCTGACGGGCAAGTCGCTGCGGCAGTAGGAGGCGGAGATGAGAATCCTATCCCTTTTGAAGAACGATGTGCGGCGTCTGCTCAAAGAAGTTGGCGTGATCATCAGCCTGTTGCTGATGCCGTTGGTTATCATCCTGCCAACCATTTTGAATACTGATTTCGCTGCGCTTGACCTGGAGGCTGATGATGCATCCAAAGGCACGCCGCTTGTGATCGCTGATTACGATGGTGGGGAAGTTGCCCTGGATTACATCAAGGAGTTGGATACAAACCTGAAGGTTGAACAGAACTTTTCGGGCGAGGTGTTGGCTGAGTATGAGCTGCAGGATGATCCGCGTTGCGCCCAACCCAGCCCTGCCTGCGATGAGGCGGTGGGGCGTGCCCGCTTGCTGGATGGCAGCTTGTCTGGCGTGCTGGTCATCCCTGAAGGGCTGACGACTGCATTCACAGACGGCAAACATACTACCGTGACCTTGTTCTTTGACCCTGGCGGTGACGCTCTTCTCGCAACCCAGATCCAAAAGATCAGCCAGGGACTGGCGATCAAGGTGGCATTGACCAAGCAGATCGAAGGTGCCAAGGGCGATTTCACCGATCTGAGTTCTGTCAGTGATCCCAAGGTGCAGGCTGAGATCGACAAGATCATGAATCAAAAAACATCCATTGGCACAGGCAATGAAACAGCCATTCACGTGGATGAAGTGCTTCCTTCCAGTTACACGGAAAAGAAGGAACTGGGTCCCGTCGAACAGTCAATCCCACAGATCAGTGTCTTGTTCATATTCCTGCTGCCCATGTTCCTGACGATGTGGGTACGGGAGGAACAGGAATCTGGCTTGTACCGCCGTTTGCTCAGCACCCCTGTAAGCAAAGCTGCCATGATCATGGATAAATTGGTGTTCGGTGTGTTGGTGTGCCTGGTTCAAATGTCGATCATATTTGGGCTTGGCCTCTTTGCCTCGAATTACAGAGCATATCCAGTTTCCATCGATATTGCGGGGTTCCTGGTCCTGACGTTGGCGCTTTCAGCCTCATCGGCTTCGATTGGCTTGTTCATCGCATCAACGAGGCTGCCATCCTCTGTTGGCATGGTTCCCATGTTCCTGGGCGGTTTGTTGGGCGGTACGATCCTGTTCCTGGATTACATGCCAACCTTCATGCAGCCGTTCAGCTATATTGTGCCGCAACGTTACGGGATGGTTGGTTATATTGACTTGCTGGGGCGCGGCGGGACTCTGCTGTCAATCTTGCCTGAAGCGGGTATCTTGTTACTATTCACCCTGTTCTTTGCAGGCATTGCTATTTGGCGCTTTGACTTGCTGGACTAGCGAAAGATACGGAGGCAAACATGTTTCGGAAAATGTTATCCATATCATACAAAGAATTTCGTCTGTGGCTGCAGGCGCCTGTGAATTGGCTTATCGTTTTCTTGGTGCCATTTGCGTTCATCGGTATTTTCGGAGCGACATTCAGTGAAGGCACCCCCGTGATAACGGTCTATGGCGTCAACGAAGACAAAGGCGAGCTTGGCGAAGAGATCATCACCCTGTTGCAGAAATCTGACAACCTGGAACTGGAGATGCTGTCCACCCAAGAGGAAGCCGATGAATTGGTGACCAAAGGAACACGCATGGCAGCCATCGTTATCCCTGAGAATTTCAGCGAGTCTGTCACAACCGACGATGGCGCGTCCATCTTGGTCATTATCGACCCCGGGAAATCCAGTCAGACGGGCATTGTGACTGGTCTGGTGCAAGAGGCGTTGATCAAGCCGATTGTCTATGCCGAGATCGAGCGTGCCCTGTCGGGGTTGTTCAAGGATAAATCCATTGAAGGCGTGGATACTAATGTGTTCAAGACCTTCATCAATGCAGGTGTCAAGGCGGTCGTGGCGAAATCTGTCAACGAGGCGATCGACGATCCGCTGATCAAGATCGAAGCGAAACCCTATTCTGAGGAAGCATCGCAGGGAAAGATCAGCATCTTCAGCCAGATCGCCCCAGGATTTGCCATGTTGTTCGGCTTCTTCATGGTTTCACAGCTTGCGGATGCGGTCGTGGACGAACGTTCCACGGGCACATTGCGCCGGTTGATGAGCACACCCATGAGCAAAACATCGCTGCTGTTCGGTAAAGCCCTGCCATTCTTCCTGCTCGCACTGATACAGATGATCTTCATCCTGCTGGTCTGCAACCAGTTCTTTGACCTGCCTCTCGGCAACTCGTGGCTGGCATTGATGTCCATCATCCTTGCTGCCGCTACATCCGTGGCTGGGTTGGGCATTCTGATCGCCGGGTTGGCGCGCACCCCAACCCAATCGGGCGCGGTTGCCACATTCATTGTCTTGGCAATGGGCGCGGTCAGTGGTGCGATGATCCCATCGCTAAAACTGGAAGGCATTGGTTACTTCACACCTCATTATTGGGCATTGGAAGGCATCCAGAACGTCACTGCCCGTGGTATGGGCATGGAGGGTGTGCTGATGCAGTCGGGTATCCTGCTCATTATGGCGGTGCTATTCTTTGCCGTTGGCGCGTGGCGCTTCAAGTACGAGTAACAAATTTGTGTCGTGGTGACTCGTCCTGTCAAATCACGGTGAGTTGGCTTTGCGAAAAGGAGATAGAAAATGAACAAGTCCAAAATTGTTTGGGGGGTCGTCTGTCTGGTAATTGCGGGGTTGTTAGTCGTGGCAAACTTGAGATTGCCCGAAGAAGATCTGATGTTCCAGATTGGTGATGTTAACATGCCATGGGTTCCACCTGTAGTGCTCGGCATCATCGGAATCATCCTGCTTGCTACAGCGGGTCAACCTGAGGAGGCTAAAATGAAAGAAGAAAAGAAAGATGTCAATATTGATCCTGAAAAGGCTGCCTTGAATAAACGCATGGAGACAATGGCCTGGGGTGCGTTCTTAATCATGCTGGGCGGATTCATGTTTGTTCCTGATGAGATCATCAAGGGTGGATGGTGGTCCATAGGTGTAGGATTGATCTTCCTGGGACTGAACGCAGCGCGCTACTTCAACGGACTTCGGATGAGCGGCTTTACCACGTTCCTGGGGATCATTTCCGTAATTGGTGGTGTATTGGATCTAATCCTGGTGCAGGATATAAACGGGGCAGTCTTTCTGATCGTACTAGGTAGCTACCTGATCCTCAAACCGTGGTTCGATAAACGTCAGTTGTTTGGTAAGGCTGAGCACAGCTGACACTCTGTTTGATGTCGAATAAGACCGCAAGCTTTCAGACCTTTGCGGTCTTATTTTTAGTGGTAAGATTCCGCCAATGAAACTCAACCTTGCACTCGCGCAGATCGCCACCAAATTGGGGGATGTCGAATCCAACCTCGAGAAACATTTGCATTACATCGAAGAAGCCAAAAAACAAAAAGCGGACTTGCTGGTTTTTCCCGAACTTTCTCTTACAGGATATGTTCTCCAAGACTTGGTTGCATCCGTTGCGCATAAGCCAACGGAAGATGATTCTGTCTTCAAGCATCTCCTCAAGGCTTCTCACGATCTGGACCTTGTCGTTGGGTTCGTGGACGAAGACTCCCGTCACCGCTTTTACATTGCCTCCGCCTACCTTTCAGGAGGAAAGGTGTTGCACGTCCATCACAAGGTGTATCTGCCCACCTACGGTCTCTTCGACGAAGGGCGTTTCTTTGCCAGCGGGAATTCGATCCGCTCGTTTGAGACGCGGTTTGGACGGACTGGTATGTTGATCTGTGAAGATTTTTGGCACGCTTCACCGCCTTACCTGCTCTGGCTCGATGGCGCTGATATTATGTTGTTCTCCTCTGCTTCCCCCGGTCGTGGCTTGACCGACAAGGAAAAACTTGAATCCGCGCGCTGGGTGGAACGGGTCAGCAAGGCATATGCGAGTATGTTTACATCTTTTGTGGCGCATTGCAATCGCGTTGGCTTTGAAGATGGTTTGTTGTTCTGGGGCGGGGCGACGGTCAACGACCCAAATGGGGAATTGCTCGTCCAGGGTCCCTATTTCGAAGAGGCGCTTACCTTTGTGGAACTTGATCTAAATCAACTTCGCCGTACGCGTGCCCGTTTACCATTGTTACGTGATGAACGTATATCCCTTGTGCAAAATGAATTGAACAGGATCCTGTCCCGTGGTTGATCTTACGATAAATACAGATGTTGCCCGTCAGATTTTGACGGGGTTTATAAAATCGGAAGTCACTCGCGTAGGATTTTCGCGGGCAGTTATCAATCTATCCGGTGGTTTGGATTCGGCGCTATCTTTGGTTTTGGCAGTCGAGGCCTTGGGATCGGAAAATGTATTTGCCCTGCGTCTGCCTTATCGTACATCCTCCCCCGATTCGCTCGAACATGCTCAATTGCTGATTGACAAATACGGCATCCCAAGCGAAACGATTGAGATCACCGACATGGTTGACCCGTTGATCAAGCGTGACCCAGACATCTCAAACGTTCGTCAGGGAAATATCATGGCGCGGATGCGCATGATCGTCCTATATGATAAGACCGAAGTCTTCAAAGGATTGGCGATCGGCACAAGCAATAAAACCGAGATCCTGTTGGGGTATTCCACCTTGTGGGGGGATATGGCATCCGCCATCAACCCCATCGGCGACCTGTATAAAACGCAGGTGCGGCAGCTCTCACGCGCGCTGGATATCCCTGCTCCGATCATCGATAAACCACCTTCAGCTGACTTGTGGGCTGGGCAGACGGACGAAGCTGAATTGGGCTTTACTTATGAGAAGGCTGACCAACTGCTCTACCTCCTCGTTGACCACCGTTACAGTCCACAGGAATGTATTGAAGAGGGCTTCGATGAAAAATTCGTCAACGCGGTCATTACACGCGTCCGGCGGAACCAGTTCAAGCGCATGATGCCGCCCATTGCAAAATTAAGCAACCGCACCATTGGCTACGACTTCCTTTACTTGCGTGACTGGGGAACGTAGTACTACCTGATTTGTACCTTCAAAGCAGGAGGCACACAGCCTTCTGCTTTATGTTGTAAAGGACTCGCATGATCCGTATTCCACCTTCTTTGAAGCATCGCCGCTTTTTTTACCTCTGGTTGGGACTATTGATCTCCATTGCCGGGACTCAAATGCAAATCTGGGCGATCTTCTGGCATATCCGCACATTGACTGAAGAGCCGATCGCGCTCGGTGGGGTTGGATTGGCGCGCATCCTGCCTGTTATCATCTTTTCGTTGATCGGTGGTGCAGTCGCTGATTCGTTCAAGCGCACGCGTATTCTCTACTTTACGCAAAGTTTTGCAGCTCTCACTGCTCTTGCCCTTGGATTGTTCACACAATTCGAACATATTACGATTTGGCACATCTACATCCTGACCGCGTTGCAGGCTGTTGCAATCGCCTTTGACAGCCCTGCGCGTCAGGCTCTTGTCCCGAACCTGGTTCCTGCAAAAGATCTGCCCAACGCCTTTAGCATGACCTCCATTGCCAGGCAGACGGGCTCCATCCTTGGACCCGCTCTATCTGGTTTTGCCATCGCGTACGGCGGACAGGATGTTGTGTATTACATCAATGCTGTATCCTTTCTCGCAGTCCTCATTGCCTTGGTTTTGATCGGTGACGTGCCTCAGAAAGCAGCGGACCGCGCGAAGGCAGTCAGTTGGGAAGTCATTCGAGAGGGCATTCAATTCATCCTCAACAAGCCGATTATTCTCTCCACCATGATGCTGGATTTCGTCGCGACGTTTTTCGCTTCAGCGAACACATTGATGCCCATTGTCGCGGTGGATATTCTCATGGTTGGTGTGGTTGAATACGGCTGGCTCTCTGCGGCGCAATCGGGGGGGGCGGTGATTGCCGCATTGGTTGTTTCACAGATTCCTGAATTGCGCAGGCAGGGACCGATCTTTTTGGGAGCCGTGTTCGTTTTCGGCGCCGCGACAGTCCTTTTTGGGCTGAGCAGTTCCTTCGTCCTGGCATGGACCGCTCTGGCAGTCACCGGCGCGGCTGATTCGGTCAGTACCATCATCCGCAACACGATTCGTCAATTGCAGACTCCCGATCACATCCGCGGGCGCATGACGAGCATCAATATGATCTTCTTCCAGGGAGGTCCGCAGTTGGGTGAAATGGAGGCGGGGATTGTGGCTCAACTGCTTGGTGCGCCGTTTGCCATTGTCAGCGGCGGGATCGCCTGCATTTTAGGGACGACTCTCATCCTCTGCAAGTGGCCTGCGTTGCTGACCTACAATGGGGACGAACCTTCCCTGGCTGGAGCGATGGCTGACTGACGGTTACCTTGCGGTTTCCATACGAACCGGAAATTCCGGTTGACTTGCAACATGAAAAGTACTATACTGTCGCCATGCGAACCGAAGTTTACATAAAGAATTGTTGACTCAAGGCACGCGCCTCATTGCGTGCCTTTTTGTTTACAAACTTTCAAAAGGAGTTTCCTATGGACTATGGAATGATCGGCAAATTGGAAAAAGCAAAGCGTTATGCAGAAGACCGCACCCGTTTTCGTTTCAACAAATTCGAACTAACCTTCCATGGCGACAACAACGATCACAAGGTCTCGTACGAAAATGGTGAGTTCCAATGTGACTGCGAGTTCTTCCTTACCCACAAACGATGCGGACACACGATGGCGCTTGAGATCCTGCTTAAAGATATGATCCCCGATCCGGTTCAATCTTAATTGAAAACCGATTCTGTTGCCCGCTGCCCTTCCACCCCGGAGGGCAGTTGTGTTTAAATTGAAGGTCTCATGAAGAATTAAAGGTTTTCGATTAAAATTTACCAATCATGACGAAACTTTCCCGACGCGATTTTCTTAGACTTGGCGGTTTGAGCCTTGGTTCTCTGGCGTTCACACCGTCGCTGAGTAAATCTCTCGGTTTCAGCGACAACAACATGGTCCGTGTGGCGACCGAATCGATCAGCGTGCATAGCCAGCCAAACGATGAGAGCCGTATTATCTCGACCTGGTATCGCGATGAACTTCTCAATATCTATGGGGAGGTGGTTTCAAACACTCCCTCTTATAATCCTGTTTGGTATCGTGTCTGGGGCGGCTACGTTCATCGTGCCCGTCTGCAAAAGGTCAAGGTGTTGTTCAACGAAGCGCTTCCATTCCTCGAGGAGAATACACCTCGTCTTGTCGAAGTGACTGTTCCGTTCACTCAGCCCTGGCGCGGTACCAAGATATACGGCTGGCAAAAACTTGGTTTTCGTTTGTATTACGGCTCAGTCCATTGGGTCGATTCGATTGAGACGGGTCCAACCGGCGAAACCTGGTACAGGATATACGATGATCTGACAGGCTTTCCTTATCATATTAATCCGCTCCATGCCAGACCCATCCCGCTGGATGAGTTGGCGCCGATCAGTCCTGAAGTGGAGGTCCAGAACAAGCGTATCGATGTTAATTTACG
Organism: uncultured Anaerolinea sp.; assembly: GCA_964436455.1. Taxonomy (GTDB): domain Bacteria; phylum Chloroflexota; class Anaerolineae; order Anaerolineales; family Villigracilaceae; genus Defluviilinea. The sequence goes on from CAYTDB010000022.1 coordinate 38,338, forward strand.
CACGCAGACCTTGGCCGCTTATGAATACGATAATCCTGTTTTGGAAACCAAAATCTCCTCCGGTATTCCCAGCGGCCCGCGCGGGGCAGACGGTATTCCTACCAAGACGCCCGAAGGTGAATTCCGCATTTTGGATAAAATGCCTGCCAAACACATGGGCAACGGCAATCTCTTTGCCGATGCTGATGATTACGAACTCCCCGGCGTTCCATGGACGAGTTTTTTTACACCGCAGGGACATGCCTTTCATGGCACCTACTGGCATGAAAATTTTGGCGTACCGATGAGTCACGGTTGTATCAACATGCGCACCGATGAAGCAAAATGGCTCTTCCGTTGGGCTTGGCCCATCCACAAGATAGGGAAAACATTCAATCGAGGCTTTGGCACCTTGGTTCAAATCCACTACTAAGACGACCATTGACTGTAGAAGGATATGTTAAAAGGTTGCCCAAGTTTTAAGGCAACCTGTCCCTGTTTTTGGGACGGAGACTTTTCTGGACATCGTTTGTTCCATGAAGAGTGCTACTTCGAGATAAGCTGCAGTTGGTGTTCCGCCGGTATGAAATCCCGTTCTTGACTTTTTGTATGCCCTGTTATAAGATATTTGTCAATACAACTAAATAGTGGATAACTAGCGGCTGAATCCTGATGGCAAGTTCAGGATTACGAGGTGGAGGTTCCCCCGTGCGAACGGGGCGCTAACCGAGCTTCTCCTTCTCCCTATGGGAGAGGGGTGGGGTGAGGAAAAATCGGATCGATCAGCGGATGCCTCTGAAGCCTTTCCACAGGCTTCGTTTTTCCCTTCCAAAACCAAATCGATGACTGAAAACCATCTGGCAACAGGTGGGACAAGGTCTGGATAGTGGCTCTGATGCACGCGTTGCATTGTTCCTGGAAGGCGCACCCATCCTCTTTGAAAATATGACCGGGTACGCGTCAATGAGCGCATACCCGGTCATCGTTTTAATTGATCCTAAACTTAAGGTGAGCATATGATGCATAACGAACCAAACAAATTCACCCGCTATCACATTGAAACCAGATCCGTGCCGGATATTGAGAAATGGCCAACACGTTTCACCGTGAAGGTTGGCAAGGTTGAGCTGGCGACCTTCCTGATCAAGGAAATCCTGCATTACGGTCCTTTCAATCATCAGGTAATTTTGAGTAGACCATGCATTTATGGTGTCTTCTCCGGTCCCATCGGCGGGTTCGCTCCGCGCCCACAGCATTGTGTGGGGTGCCTGCGCTGTACAACCGAGTTTCCTGAATCCATCACGGTCGCGCCCAACCCCGAGCGCTGCAAATTGGGTGATAGTTATTTCACATCCAATTTTGTAGATACGCTCAGTTACGAAGTCGAAGAAGGCAGCATCCCCGTCAAGGGTGCGGGATTTCGCGGCAAGTTTGGCGGTGTAGGATGGGATGGAATGTGGACGGATATGTCCGAGATCGTGCGTCCCACACGCGATGGTATTCATGGACGCGAATTTATCTCCACAGCAATTGACATCGGTTTTAAACCCAATTTTCTAACCTTTGATGATGCAGGTCAGCCCGTTGGTGCAACACCGAACATGGTTTCCATTCCACTACCCATGCTCTTTGATGCAGCATCTCCTTCGATGGCGAATGCGGAGTTGTGGAAGAGCGCGGCGTTGGCAGCACAGGAAATCGGCTCTTTGGCGATTATTCCATTGGATGCCGTTGTCCACCATGGATTGCATGGTGGACATATTGTTCCGTTGGTCAGTGTAGGAGATGAAAAAAAACTCGCTGTACTCCCGACCCCGCGCCTGCTCGAACTCAACGGATGGGATGAGGCACTTTATGGTTTTCTCCGTCAAAAATTTCCCGACACATTGATCAGCCTCCGGGTGCCATTCTCCACATCTGACGAGTTGTTGGAGTATGCAAAGAAGGGAATCCATGTTTTTCATTTTTACGCCGATTTCCATGGACGCAACCCTGAAGATAATTTTGTCCTTGACCTGATCCGCGAAACGCACGCGCTATTTGTGAGGGCAGGCATCCGCGAAGAAGTGACGTTGCTGGGCAGCGGCGGCATGATCGCGGCAGAGCACATGCCCAAAGCCATTTTGTGTGGCTTGGACGCGGTCGCGCTGGATACGCCGCTTGTTGTTGCCTTGCAGGGAAAATTCGACGGCGAGTGTGCAGACCGAGAAAAGAGCCGTTTCACTCTTCCAAAGAAATTAAACCCCGATTGGGGCAAACAGCGATTGATGAACCTGGCTGCCTCTTGGCGTGACCAGTTGTTGGAGATTAGCGGTGCGATGGGCATCCGCGAGACACGCAGGATGCGCGGTGAGATGGGACGCGCCATGCTGATGTCCGCGTTGGAAGCAGACGCATTCGAAGGAGTGATTGGTTATGAACGCGCATAAAACCCAGGAACAGATGATCGTCGAGAAACATATCAAGACCATTCACGCGGGCTACAACAAACGCGCCGAAAGACTCTTTCCTCCCTCGCCAGCGATGGGTGACTTCCGCTGGACGGCAGATTTGATCATCTCCACGTACTATCAGGCGGAACACGGACGTCCGCCCGAAAACGGACTCGAATACCGCGTGGGTAAATCTGAGGGTGGATTCGATGTGCTGGACCTTAACTTCCTGCCCGAGAGCCAATGGACACCAGAAGATATTGAGATCAATCTTTCCATCCCGTTGAACAAGCGCGGTTTTGGACAGGAGATCGAGATTCCGATACCGATCTATGGCGGCGGCATGTCGTACGGCTCGATCAGCGAGCAAGTCATGCAGGCGCGTGCAAAAGCGGCGCAAAAATGGAATACATTCTTCTCCACGGGGGAAGGCGGTTATCCATCATCGCTTGTGCCGTACAAGGATCACATCATTACACAGGTAGCAACAGGCATGTTCGGCGTGCGTGAAGAGACCATCAAGCACGCTCGCATCGTTGAGTTCAAATATGCGCAGGGAGCCAAGCCTGGGCTGGGCGGTCACTTGTTGGGTGATAAGGCCACCTCAACCGTGGCAGAACTTCGTGAGTCCGTGCCATGGGTGAGTCTGTTCTCGCCGTTCCCATTTCATTCTGTGTATTCGGTCGAGGACCACCGCAAACACGTGGATTGGATCAAGACCACCAATCCCACCACGCTGGTCTCGGTCAAGGTGTCCACGCCCACGGATGTGGATATGGTCGCTGTGGGTAGTTACTATGCCGGCGCAAATATCGTGCATCTCGATGGTTCTTATGGTGGCACAGGCGCGGCGCCTGAGATCGCCAAGAAGAACATCGCCATGCCGATCGAGTTCGCTGTGCCGAAAGTGCACAAGTATCTGGTCAGCGAAAACATTCGCGATGAGGTCACGGTCATGGCGAGCGGGGGCGTGCGGACGGCCTATGACATCGCCAAGATTATCGCACTCGGTGCGGATGGCGTAGTGATGGGAACATCAGAACTTGTTGCATTAGGTTGTACGCGCTGTTCCAACTGCGAACGCGGACGCGGCTGCACGTATGGGCTAACTACAACTGACCCGTTGCTATCGCAATTCGTCGAACCCGAATGGGGCGCGAGGCGAATCAGCAATTTGTATGCTTCATATGCGCTTCAACTCAAAGATATTCTCCGCAAACTCGGCTTGAAGAACATCCGTGAATTGCGCGGACGGAAAGACCTGCTGTGTTATGTCGGTAAGAACGCGGGGAGGGTGTAACATGGATAGTAAATTATTGGCACTAAAGTTGATCGAATCCCGCCGCGGATTGGTTCCCGAATCTGGATACGTTATGCCGAAGGACGAAGTTGCCGAAGGTGGTTGCGGCGTCATTGGTATGGCGAGCAATATACAGGTTGCTGCAAAGCACATGCTTCAGTCACTTCGACAGATGCGCAATCGCGGCAACGGCAAAGGTGGCGGTATCGCTGCGGCTGGTCTGGTTGCAAAAGAGTTTGGAGTCACGCAAGAAGTTCTCGAGAACGATTACCTGATCGCGATCGCCTATCTCGATGACAGTGTACGCGACGAACTGGAACGTGAGTTCATCCATGCGCCGTTTGAGGTGGATCATATTCGGGTGGAGAAGCATATTGTTGAGTTTGAATCAATTGTCGGCTTGGATGTGCGACCACCTGAAGTCGTGGAGTACTTTGTCCGTGTTAAGCAGGATGCGCTTGAGGCGTTCATTCAAAGCCACAAAATGGGAAGTCTTCCAAAAAGAAAAGTGGAGGATGAATTCGTCTTCCAGAACACGTATCGTTTGAATGTGAAATATTATCAATCAACAGGTGACAAGCAGGCGTTCGTGCTGTCGCATGGCAAGAACATGCTCGTGCTCAAGATGGTAGGATACGGCGACGATGTGATCCGTTATTACCAGATCGAAGACATGCACGCGCATGTGTGGATCGGGCATCATCGTTACCCGACCAAGGGACGTGTCTGGCATCCTGGCGGGGCGCATCCGTTTATCGGGATGAATGAAGCGCTTGTCCACAATGGCGATTTTGCCAATCATGCATCCATCAGCGAGTATCTTTCACAGCGAAATATTTATCCGCTCTTCCTCACAGATACCGAAGTGGCAGTGCAGGTCTTTGACCTGCTGCATCGCACCTACAGCTACCCACTTGAGTATGTGATCGAAGCGATGGCGCCGACCACCGAGCGCGACTTCACCATGCTGCCGCACGAGAAACAGCGTATCTACCAAATGCTCCAGCAGACGCACATGCACTGCTCGCCCGATGGACCATGGTTCTTCCTGATCGCGCAATCCGATACGCACGCTGAGGGCGGACCCGTCTACAGCCTGACGGGTATCACCGATACAAGCATGTTGCGTCCGCAGGTCTTTGCGTGGCAGGAGAACACGCTCGCTGACGGAACGAAAGCCGCCATCGGATTTGCCGCTTCTGAAAAGCAAGGCATCGATGCCGCGCTGGAAAGTCTGGCGGAAACCGACTCGCGCTTCTGGACGCGTGCCGATCGTTATTGGAACGCACGCGGTGGCAGTCACACGGATGGAGGCGCGTTCTTCTACAATGTGATGCAGAACGGAAATGGCATGGACATCACCTGCACCGACAAATTCGGACGCGTCATTCCCATGCCGACCCTGACCCCTGCCTTCCAAGCTGACTCCAATCTGAATGCGAATCCCACCACCGAGGTCCCCAGCGGATCAGCGGACAAGATCTTTGAACGGTTCAAATCCCAAATCACAAAATGGAGCTACGAACAGGTCATTGATTTTCTCTCTGTACTGGAGAAACATGACGATGCCATCGCCGTGTTGACCTTGATGATGGATCGCCGTTATTCAACGGGAAGTTTACGACGTAGCAGTGTCTTGTCGTTGATCGACCAATCCTTTGCGCGTATGATCGCGTCTCTCGCGGGAAACGGTGACAGCCGATACCTTTATATATGCTTTGGAGACTCTCTCCCTGAATTCAAAGCAGACCAAATGGTCATCATCGACGCGCGCGGCTACGAACCCGAAGGCGATGACTCGGTTGCGATTGCCATCCAGAAACTGTATGCGAATGGCTTCCGAAAATATTTGGTTGTCTTCGCAAAGGGACATCGCTTCATCGGCAACGGACTTGGCTTGAGCACGAGAGACACTCGCATCGATGTCTATGGCTCACCAGGTGATTATCTTGCCTCAGGTTCCGATGGGCTCGAGATCCAAGTCCACAACAACGGACAGGATCAATTCGCCCAGATCATGAAATCAGGCAAACTGGTTGTTCACGGTGATGTCGGTCAAACGTTCATGTACGCGGCGAAAGGCGGCGAAGTCTACGTACTTGGCAACGCCGCGGGACGTCCGCTCATCAATGCGGTCGGACGACCACGCGTGGTCATCAACGGCACTTGCCTTGATTACCTTGCCGAATCATTTATGGCAGGTGACCCATTGAACGGTGGTGGCTTTGTCATCCTGAACGGCATCACTTTTGATGAAGATAATCAGATCATCGAAATGGAAACTCCATACCCTGGCGGCAACCTCTTCTCGCTGGCTTCGGGTGGTGCGATCTATGTACGTGACCCTTTCCAACGGGTGAGCGAAGACCAGCTCAACGGTGGCGAATTCGCCTCGTTCACCGCGCAGGATTGGGCGCAGATCGAACCGTACTTACAGGAGAATGCCCGTCAGTTTGATATATCCATCGAACGGCTTTTATCCGTCAACGGCACGCAGCGTCAGCCCGCGCAGATCTATCGCAAGATACAACCACGTGCCACACGTGCACTTATGGCAGAAGAAGCCTGGGTGGCGCGTAAATAACGACGACTCAAATAGGACTTCCTTGAAAGGGAAGTCCCGTCTCTTTGTGTTTTCACTCTCCAAAAATTATCTGACAACCTAATTGACCAGACAAATCAATTTGAGTAAAATCAGCCGCAATTCAAACAGGTCAACATGAAAATCACTCGCTTCATCACCCGTTTCACTCAAATTGATCCGCGCTCCCGAGGGCTCCTTTCCGACGCGCTTGCCCTCGGGTTTCATAACCTCAAAAGAATTGAATGTCAGGATCTCTACTTTGTTGAGAGCCAATTGCCGCAGGAAGGATTGCAGCAGTTGGCTCTCAAACTTTTAAGCGACCCTGTTACGCAAACTGTTTCATGGAATGACCTGCCCGCTTCACCTATTAATCCGACACCTGATTCGGTTATTCTGGAAATTTCCCTCCGCCCTGGCGTGAACGACCCGGTCGCCGAACAGCTTGTCCGTGCTGCTCATGAGCTCGGTCTGGATAGCGTCCATCGTGCGGCTACGGGTCAAAGGTTTCAGGTTGAAGGTTTGAAGGTTGACGAAGTTGAGGTTCTGGCAAAACAATTGCTTGCCAATGCAGTCATCCAACATTGGAAGATCGGATGCATCGAACCATCCTTCCCTGAAGACGTCGCTTCCAGCGGACACGTCGAACCTATCCTTATCCGCAACCTAACCGATGACGAACTCCTTGCCCTTTCCAAAGACCGCCGCGCCGCATTGGAATTGGCTGAGATGGTAGCCATCCGTGATTACTGCCAAAAAGAAAACCGCGACCTGACCGATGTTGAATTTGAAACTATCGCCCAAACCTGGAGCGAGCACTGTGTTCACAAAACGTTCAAAGCGAAAGTGACGCTCGAGGGTGGACAAGTAATCGACTCGATTATCAAAACTTATTTGAAATCCGCCACCGACAAGATCAACGCATCCTGGGTCATCTCTGCCTTTGTCGATAACGCTGGCATCCTTGACTTCGACGATGAATTCGAAATCTCCTTCAAAGCCGAGACTCACAACCACCCCTCTGCCATTGAACCATTTGGCGGAGCGAATACGGGCGTTGGCGGCGTCATCCGCGACATTCTCGGCGTTTCTGCCAAACCGATTGCCAACACTGACGTCCTTTGCTTCGGTAAACAAACCGTCTCATTCGATGAACTGCCCGAAGGTGTACTCCACCCCAAACGCATCATGAGCGGGGTGGTCGCAGGTGTGCAGGATTATGGCAACAAGATCGGCATTCCCACCGTCAATGGCGCGATCCTTTTCGATGAAGGTTATGCCGCCAATCCGCTTGTCTTCTGCGGATGTGTCGGTATCGCGCCCAAAGGACTGCACCGCAAGAATCCGCAAATCGGTGACCGAGTCATCGTCCTCGGCGGGCGCACAGGGCGTGACGGTATGCGCGGCGCGACCTTCTCCTCCATGACGATGGACGCACAGACAGGTGAAGTGGCAGGCGCATCCGTTCAGATTGGTGATCCCATCGTTGAAAAAGGACTCATCGATGTGATCACCCGTGCCCGCGACTTGCGTCTCTACAACGACATCACTGACTGCGGCGCAGGCGGCTTATCCTCCGCAGTTGGTGAAATGGCATCAAAAATCGGCTGTGACGTTGAATTAAAAAAAGTCAAACTCAAATACCCTGGTCTCGCCCCATGGGAGATTTGGCTTTCCGAAGCACAAGAGCGCATGGTCTTAGTCGTTTCGCCTGAAAATATCCCTGCTCTACAAGAACTCTGCGACACCTTCGACACCGAGCTCACCGACATCGGCGAATTCACAGGTGAACATCGTTTGGTTGTTCGCTATAACGGCAACCCCGTCGTGGATATGGACAACGAATTTTTGCATGAGGGCATTCCACAAAGACAGTTAAGTGCAGTAATCAGTGATCAGGTACCAGTTGAGAAAATCGAAAATCGTAAATCGCCAGATGTAAATATCATAGGGACTCTACTCAGCCTTCTTTCCCATCCAAACATCGCCAGCAAATCCTCCGTCATCCGCATCTACGACCACGAGATTCAAGGCGGCACCATCGTCAAACCGCTCACGGGTGTCCAAGCGGACGCGCCCTCCGACGCGACGGTTCTAAAACCAATTGGCACGATGGGCATGAAAGGCATTGTCCTCTCGAACGGCATCAATCCCGAATATGGCAAACATGACGCCTACCACATGGCATTCGCCGTCATCGACGAAGCCATCCGCAACGCTGTCACGGTCGGCGCTGACCCTGAGCGCATCGCCATTCTCGATAACTTTTGCTGGGGCGACCCAAAACGTCCCGAAACCTTAGGCTCACTTGTCGAAGCAGCCCGTGGATGTCACGACGCGGCGCTCTTATTCCGCACGCCCTTCATCAGCGGCAAGGACTCGCTCAACAACGAGTATCTCGGGACGGATGGTCAACGTCACGCCATCCCGCCCACGTTGTTGATCTCCGCGCTCGGCATAATGGATGACATCACCAAAGCCGTCACGATGGATCTGAAAGAAGCGGGCAACGAAGTTTATCTTGTTGGTGATTTTGCTCCCGTGTTCGGCGGTTCGCATTTCGACACAACAGTAGATGAAACTATTCCACAAGTTTCAGAAATCACACCGCAGGTTTACAAAGCATTGCACAACGCAATCAACACGGGACTCATCCGTTCTGCACACGATCTCTCCGAAGGTGGATTGGCAGTCGCCGCCGCGGAGATGTGCATCGGCGGGCGACTGGGGTTGGATATGACCCCGCCTCTCACTACCCGCAACCTGTTCGGCGAGACCACAGGCTGTTTACTCGTTGAAGTTTCTCCCGCCAACCTCACCCGCTTCGAAGAGACCTTCAAAGACCTGCCATTCAAAAAACTTGGGCAAGTCATCTCTGACCCGGTACTCAAACTCGGCGAGACATCCATCCCCGTTGAAGACCTAACCAAAGCCTTCAACACTCCACTCTAATCTCTGCTATCGAATATCTAACTTATGAAACCACAAGCCCTCATTCTCCAAGCCCACGGCACCAACCGCGATTATGATGTCGCAGAGGCGTTGACTCTCGCTGGCGCGGACCCGTACCCCGTTCCACTCAATGATTTACGCGCTGGCAAAAAACGGTTCGCCGATTATCAAATGCTTGTCGTTGCGGGTGGCTTTTCCTACGCAGACTCACTCGGCGCAGGCAAACTACTCGCGCTCGATCTGAACTCTTACTTCAATGAAGAGATATCTGCTTTTATTGAGGCAGGCAGACCTGTGATCGGCATTTGCAATGGATTTCAAGCTCTCGTGAAATCGGGGATATTACCTGGTGAAAAGAAGGAAGAAAGAGGAAAGGATGAAGCAACCTTGACCTTCAACGAACAAGGGCACTTCGAATGTCGTTGGGTTTATCTCGCTCCTGTCTCTCAAGCCTGCGTCTGGACAAAAGATTTGGAAGACACCATCACCTGCCCTGTCGCTCATGGTGAAGGGAACTTCCAATCAGCGGATACGTCTTTCGTAAACATGCTCACTGCCAAAGACCAAATTGCACTAACATACATTTACCCCAATGGCTCCCCTGCCAACGGAGAGTATCCAGCTAACCCGAACGGCTCCATTTTGGATATTGCTGGCATTTGCAACCCGCAAGGCAACGTGCTTGGTTTAATGCCACACCCTGAGAATCACATTCATCCGCATCAGCATCCGCAATGGACGCGCGGTGTGAAAGGCAACAGCGGATTGGTCTTGTTCGAAAATGGCGTGAAATACGCAACGCAAGTCTAAAGTTGAAGGTTGCAAGTCGTCTGACCTTCGACTTTTGAAATCCGACCTATAAGGAATATCATGATTTCAAAAAAAGAACTGATCAAATTACTTCCATCCGCTCTTAGTGATACCAACCTCCCCCTGCCCAACAGGCAGGCAGGCAAAGTCCGCGAGTGGTATGACTTGCCCGATGGCAGAAGATTTATCATCACAACGGATAGGCTCTCGGCGTTTGACAGAATTCTTGCGAGAGTTCCATACAAAGGGCAGGTGCTCAATCAACTCTCCGCATGGTGGTTCGAGCAGACAAAAGACATCATCGCCAATCATCTTATCTCCACACCTGACCCGAATGCCTCAATTGTCACCACTGTTCAGCCTTTGCCTGTTGAAATCATTGTGCGTGGGTACATCACAGGCGTGACGACAACTGCCTTGTGGTATCGCTACTCCATCGGCGAGCGGAATATTTATGGTTATGACTTTCCCGAAGGGCTGAAAAAGAATCAAGCATTGCCCGAACCCATCATTACTCCCACCACCAAGGGCGGCGAGACGGGACATGACGAACGCCTAACCTGCGCCGAAGTGACCGAAAAGGGTTTGCTCGATGAAAAGACCTGGGTACAAGTTCAATCTGCCGCACATGCCGTCTTCAAACGTGGACAGGAAGGTGCAAATAAAACGGGTTTAATTCTTGTAGATACCAAATACGAATTTGGCATTGCTCCTGATGGCAGTGTGATGCTCATCGACGAAGTCCACACGCCCGACTCATCCCGCTACTGGAAAGCGGATACCTACGAAGAAAGATTTAAAACAGGCGAAGAACCTGAAAACTTCGACAAAGAATTTGTACGTATCGCCTATGCCGAAAAAGGTTATCGCGGCGACGGCGAGATCCCATCCATGCCAGATGAACTTTGGGCTGCCGCCAGCGAACGCTACATCACCATCTATGAAATGCTGACAGGCAAAACCTTTGAAGCAGGCGCTTATCCCATCGAAGAACGCTTGCTCAAGAATCTGAAAGAGTTGTTATGAATAATCCATTGATTGCCATCATCATGGGTTCCAAGTCTGATTGGGAGACGATGGAACACACCACCAAGACTCTCGACGAGTTGCACCTTCCCTACGAAGTAAAGATCGTCTCGGCACATCGCACGCCTGACTTGCTGTTTCAATATGCCGAGTCCGCTCATGAGCGCGGCATTGAAGTCATCATCGCGGGCGCAGGCGGGGCTGCGCACTTGCCTGGCATGATCGCCGCGATAACGCACTTTCCAGTCCTTGGTGTTCCTGTCCAATCGAAAGTGCTCAACGGCATGGATTCGCTGCTCTCCATCGTGCAGATGCCCGCGGGCATTCCCGTTGGCACGCTCGCCATCGGTCGCGCAGGCGCGGTCAATGCGGCATTGCTGGCGGCGTCCATCGTTGCCAACAGGCACAGCGAATATCGCGCTGCCCTGCTCGGCTATCGTGCTGCACAAACCCAGTCCGTTTTGGATAACCCCGACCCGCGAGCAGATAACGGATGACAAACATCGGCATTTTGGGAGCGGGACAATTGGGACGGATGCTTGCATTGGCAGGGTACCCACTCGGACATCGCTTCCGCTTCCTGGACCCCGCCTCCGACTCACCTGCAGGTTTGCTCGCTGACCATCTGGCATTGGGCTACACTGACACATCCGCGCTTGAGATGTTTGCCAAAGGCCTGGATGTGGTCACGTATGAGTTTGAGAATGTGCCAGTGGAAACAGCGCGACATCTTGAGAAATATGTTCCTGTGTATCCGCCGCCGATTGCATTAGAGAAAGCGCAAGATAGATTTGTTGAAAAATCTTTTTTTTGTGAGTTGGGAATTCCTGCGCCAAAATTTGTGAGCGGATGGGAAGCGGATAAGCGGATGCCTGAAACGGATGGAATTGGTTTTCCCGCTGTATTGAAGACTCGGCGGATGGGATACGATGGCAAGGGGCAAATGATCATCAATTCAGAAACGGATTTGGAGAATGGATTGGAAAACGGACAAACGGATGAATTGATTCTGGAAGAATTTGTTTCGTTTGACCGAGAGTTATCCATCATTGCTGTTAGAAATAAATCTGGCGAGACGAAGTTTTATCCGTTGGTTGAAAATCAGCATCGTGAGGGCATCTTGCGATTGTCATTTGCAACAGAAAATGTCTCAGTAGAGTTGCAAAAGCAAGCCGAAGAGTATGTTGCCAAGGTTATGATTACTCTAGATTATGTTGGTGTGTTGACGGTTGAGTTCTTCGAAAAGGATGGTCGTTTGTTAGCAAATGAAATGGCGCCGCGGGTGCATAACAGCGGGCATTGGACGATCGAAGGCGCGGTGACGTCTCAGTTTGAAAATCAGGTTCGGGCGGTGACTGACGCGCCGCTTGGGAGCACGAGTCCGCTTGGGGTGTGTGCCATGGTCAATCTGGTGGGAACGCTTCCAGATGTGAAATTCATCTTAAAAATTGACGGCGCGCATTTGCACTTGTACGATAAGGTTCCGAGACCAAAGCGAAAGCTCGGGCATATTACGTTGGTTGAAAAGAATGTGGAAGTGCTGCATAAGAAATTGGATTTGATAAGGACTGTGTATGATTTTTGATGACTCGCCAAAAGAGGAATGCGGCGTGATCGGGGTGTTCGCGCCGAACGAAGACGTGGCACGCATGACATTCTTCGGATTATTCGCGTTGCAGCATCGCGGACAGGAAGCCGCTGGCATTGCGGTTGCGGATGGACAGACAATGTCTGTGCACAAAGGCATTGGATTGGTTTCGCATGTATTTACGCCGAACGCAATGGCAGATTTAAATGGTCATTATGCCGTGGGTCATACACGGTATTCAACAACGGGTTCATCGGCGATACGAAATGCACAGCCGTTCATGATCGAAACGATTCATGGTCCACTGGCCTTGGCGCATAATGGCAACCTGGTGAACTCGGCGGAGTTGCGCAATGAGTTGATGCAGCAAGGTGTTGGGTTTTCATCATCATCGGATACCGAAGTGATTACAATGATGCTGGCACGCAACGGCGGCGGGACATGGGAAGAGCGCATAAAGGCCGCGATGAAGAAATGGGTGGGCGCATATTCGCTGGTGATATTGACGCGCGATTGTGTGTATGCGGTGCGCGACCCGTGGGGATTCCGCCCGCTGTGCATTGGGTTATTGCCAAGCGGCGGACATGCGGTCGCTTCGGAAGTTGGTGCACTACAGACATTGGGGTGTGAAGCGATCCGCGATGTAAAACCTGGGGAAGTAGTTTCGTTGTCAAATAATGCTTTGAAGGTGATGCAGGCAATAAAGCCGGTGCAGCCGTCTGCGATGTGTGTGTTTGAGCATATCTATTTTGCACGTCCCGATCAAACCTGGGATGGGATCAATGTGCACCATGTGAGGCAAAGGTTGGGGGAGGAGCTGGCACGAGAGTTCATAAACGGATCTTCTAACGGACTCACGGATCAAAACGGTCACGGAAACGGACAAGTTGGGGATGTTGTGATCCCTGTGCCTGATTCGTCCATTCCTGCGGCGATAGGTTTTTCGCGCGTAAGTGGAATTCCATACAACGATGGCTTTATCAAGAACAGATATGTCGGGCGGACGTTCATCGAGCCGACAGATTCACTGCGCAAACGAGGTGTCGCGTTAAAGTTCAATGTGATCAATGAGAACGTGCGAGATAAGCGCGTGATCATGATCGATGACTCCATTGTCCGCGGAAACACAATGGGACCGATGATCAAGTTGATGCGGAATGCAGGTGCAAAGGAAGTGCATGTTTGCATTACCTGTCCGCCAATTAAACATTCGTGTTTCATGGGTGTGGACATGGGCAGGCAGGAAGATTTGATTGCACATAAAAGAACAGTGGATGAAATCTGCGAACATGTTGGAGCCGATAGTCTGTACTATTTATCTGTCGAGGGAATGATGCGAGCGGTGCAACGCAAAGACGGATTTTGTCAGGCGTGTTTTATTGGGCAGTATCCGATCCCTGTGGATTTGTCGAATGTCAAGACTGGGTTTGAAAGGGTGACGAAGTAAACATGAATATTTTGATCATCGGCTCGGGCGGGCGGGAACATGCGATTACATGGAAGGTACATCAATCGCCAAAAGCGGAGAAGGTCTTTGTGTTGCCTGGCAATCCTGGGACAAGCCAGATTGCGATAAACGTTGAAGGTGTATCTGTCGATGACCATGCGGCAGTTGCGTCGTTTTGCAGAGCCAATCAAATTGATTTGGTGCTCGTTGGTCCCGAAGTACCGTTGGCGGATGGGTTGGTGGATTCGCTTTCGGCGGAGGGCCTCCGCTGTTTTGGACCAAGCAAGACCGCCGCAGCAATTGAATCATCAAAAGTCTTTTCAAAAGGTTTCATGACGAGGCACAACATTCCGACTGCGAGATATGGCGCATTCACTTGCCTTGATGATGCACTCGGTTACTTGGATAGAGTTGATTATCCAATCGTCATCAAGGCATCGGGACTTGCCGCAGGCAAAGGAGTGATATTGCCTGAAACGGATGAAGAGGCAAAGTCCACGTTGGAAGATATTATGACGAAGAAAGTTTTTGGTGATGCAGGGACGGAAGTCGTCATCGAAGAACGCATCACGGGGCAGGAAGTCTCATTGATGGCGTTTACGGATGGAACGACTGTGGTACCAATGATCCCTGCGCAGGATCACAAGCGTCTACTCGACGGTGATGAAGGTCCCAACACGGGCGGTATGGGGGCGTATGCACCTGCACCGATTTTTACAAATGAATTATTGCAGGAAGCAATTGAAAAAGTTTTACTGCCTGCGGTGGATGGATTGCAAAAAGAAGGACGCAAATTTGTTGGCGTTTTGTATGCAGGCTTGATGCTCACGCAGAACGGCATCCGTGTGCTGGAGTTCAACTGTCGTTTTGGTGACCCTGAAACGCAAGTGGTCCTTCCGCTTTTGGAATCCGATTTGGTTGAGATCGCTGGTGCGTGTGTGGAAGGTCGCTTGAATGAGGTGGATGTCCAATGGAAGAATGGCGCGGCTGTGTGTGTCGTGCTGGCAAGCAAAGGTTATCCGGAAAAACCTGAAAAGGGACAAATCGTTTCTTTCAGCGAGTTGCCTGACGATATGATCTGCTTCCATGCGGGAACGAAAATGGAAAACGGAAATATCGCCACCGCAGGCGGGCGTGTGTTTGGCCTTGCTGCATGGTCAAGCAACATTGCAAGCGCAGTCGAGAAAGTGTATGCAAACATTGACAAGGTCACATTCGATGGAATGCAGTATCGCAATGATATTGCTCATCGCGCGTTGGAGGGTGCCAAATGACGAACTCATATGCTTCTTCGGGTGTGGATATCGATGCAGGCAACCGCGCCGTAGAACTGATGAAAGGTTCAGTCAAAGCCACCTACAACGACTCCGTCCTTGCGGGAATCGGCTCGTTCGGCGGTCTCTTCGATGCATCCGCTCTCAAGCAAATGAATAACCCCGTGCTTGTCGCCTCCACTGATGGCGTGGGCACCAAGGTCAAACTCGCCGCATCGGTTGGTCGTTATCGCGGTATCGGTCACGATATTGTCAATCACTGCATCAACGACATTCTCGTACAGGGTGCCCGTCCGCTTTTTTTTATGGATTACTTCGCCACCTCAAAATTGAATCCCGAACTAACCGCGAAAGTGGTGACAGGCATTGCCGAAGCCTGCAAGGAATCGGGCATGGCTTTGCTCGGCGGTGAGACAGCGGAAATGCCTGGCGTGTATCAGTCTAACGAATTTGACGTAGCTGGGACGATCATCGGTGTATTGGAACGAGACCGCATCTTACCCCGCCCAAACCTGCTCGCTGGAGACCTGATCCTGGGTCTACCCTCCAGCGGACCTCACACCAATGGTTTCTCGCTCATTCGCAAAGTCTTCGAAGGCGCAGACTTGGAAGCCATTCACCCTGAACTTGGATGTTCATTAGCAGATGCATTACTCGCACCGCATCGTTCTTACTTCAATGTGCTCTATCCACAACTCGATAAAGTCAAAGCATTGGCACATCTCACAGGTGGCGGATTTATCGAAAACATTCCACGTGTGTTGCCTGAAAATTTGAATGCGGTGATTAATCGCAATTCGTGGAATGTGCCATCCATTTGGAATTTAATTCAACAACGCGGAAACATCTCGATCGAAGAAATGTTCCGCGTCTTCAACATGGGCATCGGTATGGTTGTCATTGTGGATAAATCCATCGCAGCCGAGCTCCAGTCATCTATTTCAGAACCAATTTTCATCATCGGCGAACTCACCCGAGGCGAAGGCAAAACAATTCTCGCCAAAGTCCGTTCTTGTCCGTGAGTCCGTTTATAAAAAGGAATTCAACATGAAAGACCTCACTCTCCGCTACGGAACAAACCCCAATCAATCTCCCGCTCGGGTGTATCTGCAAGATGGGGGAGATTTGCCCATCAGTGTCCTAGGCGGTTCGCCTGGCTACATCAACCTGTTGGATGCGCTCAACGCGTGGCAATTGGTCAGGGAGTTGAAGCAGGTTATCGGTCAGCCTGCCGCGGCTTCGTTCAAGCATGTCAGCCCGTCGGGAGCAGCAGTCGCTGTCCCGTTGACCGATGTCCTTAAGAAAATTTATTTCGTGGATGACATGGAACTCTCACCATTAACCACTGCCTATGCCCGTGCCCGCGGCGTGGACAGGATGTCATCGTTTGGTGATTTCATCGCTTTATCCGACACAGTGGATGTGCCCACTGCGAAGTTGATCGCGCGTGAAGTATCCGATGGCGTGATCGCACCTGCGTATGAGCCCGAAGCGCTGGAGATTTTGAAGAAGAAAAAACAAGGCAAATATGCGGTGGTGCAAATTGACCCTGCCTACGAACCGCAATTGACCGAAGTGCGGCAGGTCTTTGGCGTGAGCATGGAGCAGCGCCGCAACGACCGACTGGTGACGCGTGAAGACTTTGCCAACATCGTGACGAAGAAAAAAGACCTGCCTGAATCCGCAGTGTGTGACATGTTCATCGCGTGGATCACGCTCAAGTTCACGCAATCGAATTCGGTTTGTTATGTGACCGATGGACAGACCATCGGTGTCGGCGCGGGACAGCAATCGCGTGTGCATTGTGCGCGTCTCGCTGGCTCCAAAGCTGATTTGTGGCGATTGCGTCAGCATCCATCCGTTCTTGCGCTTCCATTCAAGGAAGGTGTTCGTCGCCCAGACCGCGATAACACCATTGACCAGTTCCTGCAACCCGATGTCACCGAAGCCGAGAAGCAGAACTGGAAAAATGTCTTTACCGAAATTCCCGATCAGTTGACTACCGAAGAACGCCGCGCATGGTTGGATGGGCTCACCGATGTCACGCTCGGCTCCGATGCCTTCTTCCCATTTCGTGACTCGATTGACCGTGCCGCCAAAAGTGGAGTGAAATACGTTCTTCAGCCTGGCGGCTCCACTCGTGATGAAGATGTCATCACTGCTTGTGATGAATATGGCATGATGATGGTGTTCTCAGGCTTGAGGCTTTTCCATCACTAGAGTATGTCATTGCGAGGGAGCGACAGCGACCGAAGCAATCTCAAAATTACGCATATGAATTCTCGACTCGTAGTTCTCATATCAGGTAATGGTTCCAACTTGCAGGCAATCCTTGACGCTTGCAAATCTGGTGAACTTAATGCTCAAGTTGTCTCCGTTATCAGCAACAAGGCGGGTGCATACGGATTAACTCGCGCGAAGAATGCAGGTATTGAAGCAATTCACTTTCCCAAACAAGAAAACGAATCCCGTCAGGAATATGATGCTCGTCTCGCCGACTACGTGTCCACCTGTTTACCTGACTACGTGATTCTGGCTGGCTGGATGAGGATATTGACATCGTCCTTTCTCAGCCATTTCCCCAATCGAGTGGTCAATCTTCATCCCGCTTTGCCCGATACCTTCCCAGGGACTCACGCTATCGAGCGTGCCTTCGAAGCCTACAAACGCGGCAAAATCAAACACACAGGCGTCATGGTTCATCTTGTCCCTGACGAAGGCGTGGACAATGGTCCCGTGCTGGCAACGGAGATTGTCCCTGTCAACAAAGACGATACCCTCGAAACTCTCGAAGCACGTATTCATCAAATAGAACATGTTTTATTAGTCAACACACTCAAGAAAATTCTTGAAGAAAAAGTAACAAGGAGTTATTAAATGCCCACCGCTATTCTCTCCGTTCACGACAAAACTGGAATCGTCGAATTCGCCAACTCCCTTGCTGACCTCGGCTGGACTCTGCTTGCCTCAGGCGGGACCTCGAACCTTCTCCGCCAAAACAACATTCCCGTCACCGAAGTAGCGGACTACACCACGTCCCCCGAAATCCTTGGCGGACGTGTGAAAACCCTGCATCCCGCCATCCACGGTGGATTGCTGGCGCGCCCTACAGATGCTGACCACAAACAACTGCTTGATCTTGGCTGGGATTACATTGATCTAGTGGCTGTCAATCTCTATCCGTTTGAGCAGACAGTTGCCAAGCCCGATGTCACCTATGCCGACGCCATCGAGAACATAGATATTGGCGGTGTCACTCTCATCCGCGCTGCAGCAAAGAACCACGAACGTGTAACACTCGTCTGCAACCCCGCCGACTACAATTCCGTGCTGGATGAAATCCGCGCAGGCGGTATTACAGAAAAGACTCGTCAGCGATTGGCTGTCAAAGGGTTTGCATCCACGATGCATTATGACACTGCTATTCACAACTATCTACATCAACAAGTCAAAGCCTAAATCCGTTTCTGTCCGCGCGAAGCGTCCGTGACAGCGTCCGTTTATCCGCTTCATATCCGTTACCTGAAAGGAATAGTAAATGAACGAAGAACTATTTGACCGTTTTGACTCCCTCACGTTCGACGATGTCCTCATCGTCCCTGGCTACACCGAAGTATTGCCGAACGAAACCGATGTCAAAGTCCAACTCACGCCAAATATTCAACTCAACATCCCCATCCTCTCCGCCGCCATGGATACCGTCACCGAGGCAAGACTCGCCATTGCATTGGCGCGCGAAGGCGGGCTTGGCATCATCCATCGCAATATGCCGCCCGATGCGCAAGCCGCTGAAGTGGAGAAGGTCAAGCGCTCGCAATCTGGGATGATCGTGGAACCCATCAGCTTGCAACCCGATGCGCCGCTCAGCAAAGCCGAAGAGATCATGTCCACGTATCACATCAGCGGTGTGCCGATTACGGATGTGCACGGAAAGCTGGTCGGTATCATCACTAATCGCGATATCCGCTTTGTTGAAGATTCAGATTACAACCTGCCTGTCAGTCAGTTCATGACTGGCGATGGCAATCTTGTCACTGCAAAGGTTGGCATCTCGGCACAGGAAGCAAAAGTGATTCTTCAAAAGCATCGCATCGAAAAACTTCCGCTTGTGGATGAAAACCGAATCCTCAAAGGCTTGCTCACCGTCAAAGATATTCAAAAAGCACGTGAGTATCCCAATGCTGCCATCGACTCCAGGGGACGTCTGATTGTCGGCGCCGCTGTCGGTGTGGGCAAGGATGTTGAGACTCGTGTTGAACTTATGGTCAACGCAGGTGTGGATGCGGTCACCATCGACACTGCCCACGGACATTCGAAAGGCGTGCTCGAAACCATTCGTCGCATCAAAAGTGCGTGGAAAGACCTGCCTGTTTTTGCAGGCAATGTCGTCACAGCCGAGGGCGTGGGTGCACTCGTCGAAGCAGGAGCAGATGCAATTAAAGTCGGAGTCGGCGCAGGGTCCATCTGCACCACGCGCGTTGTATCGGGCGCGGGCATGCCGCAAGTCTCTGCCGTCTTCGAATGTGCGCGAGCGGCGCAAAAGCATGGCGTATCCGTTATCGCGGATGGCGGCATCAAATTCAGCGGCGACATTGTCAAGGCGATTGTCGCGGGCGGCAATGCGGTGATGCTCGGCAGTATGCTCGCGGGACTCGAAGAGGCGCCTGGCGAAGTGATGATGTATGAGGGGCGGCGTTTCAAGGAATATCGCGGCATGGGCAGCCTCGGCGCGATGAAGGGTTATGGCGTTGACCGTTATGCCACGGGGCAAAGCGGCAGTGGCAAACTTGTGCCTGAGGGGATCGAGGGTCGTGTGCCGTATAAGGGCGCGCTCGGCGAGTATGTCTATCAACTCGTTGGCGGACTGCGTTCGGGCATGGGTTATGCGGGTGCGGCGTCGCTCAATGATCTGCGCACGAAGACCCGCCTCACGCGCATCACCAACGCGGGACTCATCGAAAGCCATCCGCATGATGTTATCATTACGAAGGAAGCTCCGAATTATCAGTTGAGCCAACGCTAAATGGCCCTACACCTTCTTTCTCCTCTGGATGGACGCTACGCTCAAACGACTGCGCCGCTTCGAGATTACTTCTCCGAATTTGCGTTTCTGCGCGACAGAGTCCGCGTCGAACTTAACTTTTTGCTGGCTATTTCCAAAACGGACCTTGTCCGCACTTTGAGCGATTCGGAATCCGCCCAGATCGAATCCATCATCGCAAACTTCTCCGACGCCGATGCAGAGATGATTCTCGAACACGAACGAAAAACGCGACACGATGTCAAAGCGATTGAATATTTTATTCAAAACAAATTACAAGGCACATCACTTGAAGATCTGATCCCGTGGATTCACTTTGGCTTGACGTCGGAAGATACAAACAGCTTAGGACAGGCAATATCACTGAATGAATCAAGAGACACAGTTATTCTGCCTGAGCTCGACAATCTTATATTCGCTTTATCCGCTTTAGCAATCCGCTACAAATCTGTTCCTATGATTGCCCGCACACACGGACAGTTCGCGGTCCCCACGACATTAGGCAAAGAGTTCGCTGTCTGCATCGCCCGCCTCAAAAAGACTCGTAATGATATTGCTTCGCATAAATTTGAAGCCAAGTTGACTGGTGCGGTCGGCAACTTCAATGCACTGCAAGCCGCTGTTCCAAATATTGATTGGGTCTTGTTCAGCAAAGAGTTCGTCTCCAGTTTTGGGCTGGAACCGAATCTGCTCACCACCCAAATCCTCCCGTACGATAATTGGGTGCGCTATTTTGATTTGGTTCGGTTAACGAACTCTATCTTAATTGACTTTGCCCAAGATATCTGGCGTTACATCAGCGATGGATATTTGAAGCAGGCAATTGTAGCAGGGGAGGTGGGTTCGTCTACGATGCCGCAGAAGGTCAATCCCATCGACTTTGAAAATGCAGAAGGCAACCTCGGTGTGGCGAATTCGCTATTCACACACTACGCCCAAAAGTTGACAGTCTCTCGTTTGCAAAGAGATTTATCCGATTCGACGGTGCGGCGTACGTTCGGCTCGGCGTTGGGTCACAGTTTGATTGGTTGGACCAACTTCCAGCGTGGGTTGAAGCGCATTGCTCCTGACGAGGAAAAACTCAAAGCGGAGTTGAATGCCCATTGGGAAGTCATCTCCGAAGGCGCACAAACCATCCTGCGTGCCGCTGGAAAATCTGACGCATACGAATCGCTCAAAGAACAAACCCGCGGGCGAGTCCTCACTGAAGCTGATTACAAGGCTTGGTGTGATTCGATCGATGTGGACGATGTCACACGCAAAAAATTGAAATCGTTATCACCTGAAAGATATATCGGGTTGGCTGTCGAATTGACTGACAAAATGATTTGATTTCTTCACAAGAAATAGCAGTAGATTATATTCTGATGGGAAGGTATTCCACGGACAGATGTACTGACCTTGAAATCATCCCTTGGTTTTATGATCCAGGTTTGGCTTCGATAAAACATCACTTTCTCCTTGAGCCAGAAATTATTTTCCTCAACCACGGTTCATTCGGAGCAACGCCCGAATCTGTCTTCAAAGAATATCAGCACTGGCAGC